>NZ_CDRJTB010000106.1:0-13544 GCF_976954365.1 Paenibacillus sp. Marseille-Q9583 | reverse complement strand
GATCGAATTGGGCGAGATTGAGGCAGTATTGGCTGAGCATCCGGCAGTACGAGAAGTGGTCGTTATTGCGTTGGAAGAGAACGGGAGCAAGCGTTTGGTGGCTTATCTCGTTCTTAATGTAGCTGAATCGAAACCAACGGTTGAAGTCTGGAGGGAATGGCTACAAGCCAAACTCCCAGCGTACATGGTGCCATCTGTATTTGTAGTACTAGATGACATGCCGCTTACAGCAAACGGGAAGGTAGATCGTAAACGACTGCCGGTACCAGAGAGTGGTCGACTGGATCTTGAGACGAGATATGAAGCGCCCCAAACGGTAGTAGAGGAAAAACTAGTGGAGATTTGGGAGCAGGTGCTCGGAGTAGCCTCGGTGGGGGTGGAGGATAACTTCTTCGCCTTAGGCGGGGATTCGATCCTGGCCATACAAGTGGTATCTAAGAGCATACAAGCGGGAATCCGAATCACGCCAAGACAGTTGTTTCAATATCCAACCGTCCGTAAACTGGCCAGCATGGGGGGAAGCCTGGCTAGTCAAGCCGAACAGGGCATGGTGGAAGGAGAGGTGCCACTCACCCCCATTCAACAGTGGTTCTTTAATCAGAACCTGGAGTCGGTGCATCATTGGAATCAGTCGCTTCTGCTGACGGTAGCCGAGCCGTTGAATATGGAAAAGCTGAAGCAGGCGATTGTGAAGTTGATGGAACACCACGATGCGCTTCGGATGCGTTTTACCCAAACGGATACAGGGTGGATGCAGGAGAATCGCGGAGAAATCGGAGAGGTTCCAGTGGAAACGATAGATCTGTCGGTGTTAGAAGAAGCTGAGCAGAGGCAGAAGATCAAGCAGATTGCGGGAGAGCGTCAGGCCAGTCTTAATTTGAGTGAGAGATCGCTTGTGCGGGTGGTCTACTTTAACTTAGGTGAACGTCCGGGGAGGATACTCCTGGTGATCCACCATCTGGTGGTGGATGGAGTATCGTGGCGGATCTTATTGGAAGATTTGCAACTGCTTTATAAACAAGCGGAACAAGGGCAAGTACTGGCGTTGCCGGCAAAGACGACCTCGTTCCAAGAATGGTCTATGCGTTTACAGACATATGCTCAGACAGAAGAAGCAAGACAGGAAGCGGCCTACTGGGTGAAGACAATGGAAGGAGTCGATCCTCAGATCCCGGTAGACTGGGAAGGCAGAAATACCGTGGGTACTAGGAGTACAGTTTGGGTTGAACTGGATGAGGAGCTAACCGATACTTTGTTGCACGACATTTCGGAAGTTTATGGAACCCAGATTAATGAAATCTTACTTTTGGCATTGGCTCTTATGTATCGGAGATGGACAGGACGCTCGGACATGTGGGTAGATGTCGAAGGTCACGAACGGAAAGAGATTGGAACGGATATAGATGTATCCCGGACAGTTGGGAGGTTCTCAAGTATTTATCCCGTGATCCTAAGATTAAATGAAACAGTCGAATTGGATGCATTGATTGAAGGAGTCAAGGGGCAGTACAGACAAATACAAGAGCACAGATTTGGATATAGTTTGTTTAAAAATGGGAGTGAGACAAAGGGAGATGGCTGTTGGAACGAAAATGACAAGAGAGGACAAATGGTTTTTAAGTACCTTCAGAAATTGGATCAAGCAGCGGACAACGATGAAATATTTAGTATATCTGAGGGATTTACTCAAGTCTCTGCAACTCCCAATTCTTACCCTTTAAATATAGAGGCAAATGTTAGAGGAGGCAAGTTGGTTATCAACTGGTCATATCAGGAGGAATTGTACGCAAAAAGTACGATTGCGCGCCTGGCGACATGGTATGTGGAGGAATTAAAAAAATTAATAGAGGGAGTACGTATTAAGGGTATAAAAGATGGAGGTTTTGCGTATTTATCTCGAATAAAGAATCGTGAATATTATAAAAAAATATTTTTAAATGAAATAAGTAAAGAAGAGAATTGTATTGTACCAATACAAATTAAGGGGGCAAATCCTTCACTTTATTTTATTCATCCTGTTGGTGGAGTCGTAAATGAATATTTTTTGCTTTCCTATTATTTGGGTGAGAAGCACCCAGTTTATGCTATACAATCACCAGGATTAATATATGATGGTTTTTTTGTTAATAACATGGAATCTATGTCAATGATGTATGCCGAAAAAATTATAGAACAGCAGCCTGAAGGCCCATGTATTCTTGCGGGTTGGTCCTCAGGCGGCATTGTAGCAGTTGAAACAGCTAAACATTTGGTTAAAAAAGGTAAAGAAGTGAAAATCGTATTTGTTTTAGACAAATCCCCATCACCAATTAATCCATTTGTGGGCAAGGAAGAAAATATCGAAGCTAAGGTAGAAAGTCTCATAAAGACGGAATTGGTACAAATGTTTCTTCTTTCAGAAAGTGAAACAATTCAGATGTCACAAAAAAGTTGGAAGTTAGAATTATTTAAAATACTCAAAAAGAGAGAAATGTTTAATTTTAAAATTAATGAGAAAGGTATAGAAAGGTTTTGCGAGGTCATGAAAGCTAATATTCTTACGGAACTTAATTATGATGCATCTACTCCCTATGAAGGAGATCTAGTTGTGTTTCAAGCAAAGCAAAATCCTATAAAAGATGATTTAATTTTAGAATGGAAGAACTGTGTCAAAGGTGACGTCACCATTATTAAAACACCAGGATCACACGGAACTATGTTGAAATCTCCTAATGTGCAACATCTTGCTAGTCATATGGCTAGAATTATGAGAGACATAATAAAAAACAAATAAAGATTACTAATTGTGTAGGATCATTGAAAAAATTACCAGTTTCTATAGTTCAGGGGATTTAATTATGTATCTAGGAGGTTTTTTTGTATGATCCACGTTGTACTAGTTACGATTGGTTCGGGAGGGGATATTTATCCCTTCATAAGAATTGGCCAAGTGATGATTGAAGAGGGATATAAAGTTACGCTTGTTACACATGGTGTGTATGAAGAAAAAGCTAAGCGATTAGGATTCTCATTTGTTGGAACAGATGCTATCGAGGAATACAATTTTTTAATGAGTCCGGAGGTACATGCGGAAATTCAAGAACCAAAAGGTGCGATTGAATTCACCAAAACAAATATGTTACCGAAAATAGAGAATTCATTTCATCGTATTATTGAAGAGCTCCATGATCCTACTATATTGGTCGGACACAACATGCTGCATGGACTTGTCCAAGTAATCTCAGAGAAATTATGCATCCCCTATGTTTCGGTTTTCTTAGCGCCGGGTTATTTGGAAGGAGAAGAGATGGGTGCGAACTTAGATATTTACTCCAAAGAATATAATAGCATTAGAGAAAGTGTTGGACTTCAACCGGTTATAAACTGGGGGGGCATGGTAAAGTGTTATAGTCAAGGTATTGCTTTCTGGCCTGACTGGTTTGCTAAGCAGGAAGGAGGTCTGGCAACAAACATAACTTCAGCAGGATTCTTGCTCCATGAGAATGACGAGGAGATTGTAGAAGAAGTCCAAGCATGGTTAATTGAAAAGCGTCCCATTGTAATAACTCATGGGACAACTCCCCCTTCTTCAAGTAGCTATTTTGAATCTTGTATTGAAGCATGTGATTATTTAAATTTTCCAGCACTCGTTGTCACTAAAGACCAGAAATTTTTGCCTCGAAATCTTCCGGATAATGTGAAACATATTGATTTTCTTCCATTTTCCCGAGCAATGCCTTATATAAGTGTGCTTATTCATCATGGTGGAATTGGAACAACGGGCCAAGCGTTACGATCTGGAACGCCACAATTAATTTTGGGTAAGGGATTTGATCGTCCACGAAACGCAGAATGTGTTAAATCACTTGGGGCGGGAGCTTATTTGCCTGCATCAAAGTGGGATATGCATAATGTAGTGGAAACATTGCGTAATCTAATTCAACAAGAAGATTTGAAACAAAATTGCTTAGATATATCTACTAGATTTATTGATAATGATCCTGATCTTTCAGTTAAGGATGTGGTTCGTAAACTTGTTGCTAATCCATGCCTACCTGATTGGTCCCAAATGTTTCGGTTAGATAAAAATGAACCTGTTATTTATAATGATAAGCTCTCACTAATTAAAGGATTATCTCTCGAAACACGTCAGTTGTTGTTGTCAAAATTGAGAAATACATAATACCTTGTTATTGTGGCTCGAAAATTAGCATCTCTATAAAAGTAAGTGAATTTGCATTGATAGCTAATCTTCATCTTCTATGATTGAGGTCATCCATGTCTAAAGGATGACCTCTTTTTAGTTTGAAATTAAGGGAAATTATTGAATAAGATCAATTTAAGTTCTTTTATAGGAAATTATAAATAAAGGAGGGGTTTGTTGGTTAAAGTCGAATTATTTAGGTTATTGAGAATATTTGACTTTAGATGTATTGCAATGTTATTGAGTAAATAAATTTAAGTAATTAAAGAAAAGTAAACTATCACAGTAAAGAGGTGGACTCATTATGAATCAAGATGCATACACGATTTTAGAAATTCTTGATGACCATGCATCCAATAGACCGGATCAAGAGGCTTATCGTTTTCTTAATGATGATGGTAAAGTGGAAACAATTACATATTCAACTCTTAGAGAAAAGTGTATTTCTGTAGCTGCTGGATTAACTCAATTGGGAGCTAATAAAAAATGTGTTTTGTTATGTTTACCACCAGGAATTGATTATATTATTGGCTTTTTCGGTTGTTTATATTCTGGGGCTGTTGCTGTTCCACTATATCCACCCCGGCTTAATGACCCTTCCTTATTCAACAATATTGTCAATGAAGTGAAACCTAGTTTGTGTCTGTCCAATTCTCAGATTATAAATCGATTTGCTAGAAATGAAAAAATTAATCCCCTTGTTAATTGGTATGAGATTAACGATTTGCATTACTTAGCAAATAGTCTGGGAAATAGTTTAGATGAAGCTAGTTATACTGTTGGCTCTACGGCTTTTATTCAATATACTTCTGGTTCAACCTCAAATCCGAAAGGTATCTTAATAAGTCACAAAAATATCCTGCATAACTCCCTACTAATCACTCAGGCATTTGGCCATAGTACATCAAGCCGGGGAGTAATATGGTTGCCACCTTATCATGACATGGGATTGATCGGTGGCATTATTCAACCACTCTACGCAGGCTTTCCTGTATTACTAATGTCTCCGTTTACGTTTTCTAGGAATCCTTATACATGGCTTGAATCAATTACACAATATAAGGCTACTACAAGTGGAGCTCCCAATTTTGCCTATGATCTTTGTCTTCAAAAAATATCTCTTGAGAATAGAGAAAAACTTGATCTAAGTTCTTGGGAAGTCGCCTTTGCTGGAGCAGAAAATAATAATCCACAAATCCTTCGACGTTTTGCATCGGAATTTAGGCATCATGGTTTTAATGAAAAAGCGTTCTTTTCATGTTTTGGGTTAGCAGAAAATACGCTCCTTGTTTCGGGTACGAAAAAAAATGAAGGTTTAACTATCACATCTTTTGATAAAAGCCACCTCAGTGATAATGAAGCAGTTCCAATTGATTCTACTAGAACATTGGATTCTATTGAACTTGTTAGCTGTGGAAAACCAGCTAAAGGAGTTCGTATGAAGATTATTAATACTGAGTCTAGACAACTATGTAATGACAATTCAGTAGGGGAAATATGGATAGCAGGAGACAGTGTTGGCCAAGGCTACTTCCAAAATGAGGATCTGACCAAGGAGATGTTTAATGCAACTTTTCAACAAGGAGAAGAAGAAAACTTTTTACGAACAGGAGACTTAGGGTTTATTTATAACGAAGAGCTATATATAGTGGGGCGTATTAAAGAAGTTATGAAAATCCGCGGGAAAAATTACTATCCTCAAGACTTTGAACAAGCTTCAGAAAAAGCACATCAATCTCTTATTAAGCATGGATGTGCTGTGTTTATGTGTGAACAAGACAAAAATGTGTGTGTGGTTCAAGAGATTCATCGGCATAACAAAGAGGATAAACAAGTTATTATGGATTTAATCTACAGTTGTATCTCTGAGAAGACAGGAATAAGGCCCTCCATTGTAATTTTAGTTAGAGAAGGTAGTATACCGAAGACTACAAGTGGGAAAATCAAGAGAAACGAATGCCGGAATAGATTCTTGTTATCGAGCCTTAATGTGGTAGAACAGTTTCATTATGATATAACTACAAATTATATTGATAAAGCGGACATTGTTAATGACATCGAAGATTCCGGAAATATCGGAGAACTGGATAACTCAGAAATTTTGAACTATATCAAGAGATCAATTTCCAGGGTAGTAGGAGGATCAAACGATCAAATATCGGGAGAGCATCTGGTGACTTTTTATGGAGTGGACTCTCTACATATCGCGGAATTGATTAGTAATATTAATTCTAAATTTAATTTGAATGTTACGCCCGACGCTTTTTTTAATGAAACTATTCAAGAAGTAGCAGAGAAGATTTGTGCAGGGAATTACCATAAATATTTTAGAAATGAACAAGAAATTGGAATGGTTGAAAATACTTTAGAGGGTAATATTTCCTCCTCATTGGATCAAAACAGATTGTGGATGATGCAGCAGATTGCTGGTGATTCACAACCCTATTTACTTAAAGTAGGGCTGGAAATTACAGGTGAATTGAAACCTGAATTAGTTGAGCTATGCATGAGTGAAATTGTAAGTAGACATTCGGTGCTAAGAACAACTTTTGTGATGGATAATGCTTCGTTGATGCAGAAAGTTGAACGTACTTGGAACGGCTTCTACTTAATAGAAAACATGAGTGAGATGGGTAACTTTGAGTCTATATTGAACTATTTATCCACAGCAGAGTGGTCTCTAGATAATAGTGAACTCTTTAGAGCCTACTTGATAAGTAACTCTGAAGATAAACATCATCTTCTTTTTGTTGGGCATCATATTATTGTTGACCTGCATTCCCTGCAAATTGTGCAAAAAGAGTTCTGTGAATTATATGCGGGAAAATGGATTGATCGGAACTTTGCGCTTGCCCAACCTAAAAAACAATTCGGGGACTATTTAACTTGGCATGAATCAGAATTACATTTAAAAGAAACTCAATTAAAAGAATTTTGGAGTGAGTACCTTAAAGATGCTAAGTTGTCCTTTGATGTATTAAGACATGAAAAAGACAATGGTATAGTTAAAAAAGGTCGAAATATAACTTTCACTATCCCCGAGTCAACAGTCATGGGTGTGAATAACTACTGTAAGGTTAATAATATTACTTCGTTTATGTTATTTCTCTCTAGCTATTATATATGTTTATTTAAATATCTAAAAGAAACAGATATAACAATAGCTGTTCCAACCCTTGGTAGAGAACATCATAGTTTCTTTGATGCGGTTGGCTTTTTTGCGCATCCAACCTTGTTTAGAGCGGTACTTTCAAAAGACGATATATTATCTTCTTTTTTAACAAAAGTACGAGAGAGTTGCTTACGGGTGTATGCAAATAAATTGTATCCTTACTCTAAAACTATTGAGCTTTATCGAAAAAATAGTGGTTTGGAAAAATTCTCAGGTTACCAAGTGATGATGAACTATGTGAATAACGATATTGATTTGAGCATTCCTGATGCTTCAGTAAGTGAAATGAATTTTATAGAATATGAAAGGTTACTGGATTGTGATCTATCGTTATCGTTGTTCCACAAAAATGAATCTGTTAGAGGAACAATATTATTTAATGATAACGTTATCGAAGAGAAACACATGCATAATTTTGTCGATGATTTTTTATCATTGATAAATCAATTTTCTACGAACTCCGGAATGGAATTAGAGGGAATTTTCAATTTATCTGCGTCGCGAACGGGTACAGAAAGACTTGTGATTGGAGCAACATTTACTGCAGAGCCTATAATGCAATCCATGCAATATTTTAATGACATATACGAAATGCCATACAAAATTGAATTTACTCCCTACAATCAAATATTTAATCAGCTCTTAATGCCAACTAGCAGCTTTTATGAAAATACTTTTATTAATGTGGCTTTAGTGCGGTTGGAGGATTGGTACTCCAATCATGATGAAATTTCTATACAAGACAATCTCTCGAAAAATACGGCGACCTTTTTGAACGCTCTAAAAAAATATAACAATAACCATGCTACTCCATTGATTATCTTTTTCTGTCCGTATTCAGGTTCTGTATTAAGCAATCAGGATGAATATAATCTTCTTGCAACAACTGAAAAGGCAATAATAGATGATATGATTTCCTGTTCGAACCTTTATTTCACCCAATCAATAGAGTTGTTGGAGTTATACCCGATTTATCCTTATTATGATAAGGAAAATTATTTATTATCATCCAGCCCATATACAGAGGATTTTTACACCTCATTGGGGACTCATCTTACCAGGAAAATATATTCATTAATGAATCCGGATCGCTTTAAAGTAATCGTAGTAGATGCCGATCAAACTTTGTGGGAAGGAATTTGTGGAGAGGAGTCTCCTGAAAAACTGGTTATAAGTCCAGCAAGGGTAAGATTTCATAAATTATTGCTGGAGCTTCGTAAGAAGGGAATCTTATTATGCCTATGCAGTAAAAATAATGAGCAGGATGTTATGGAAGTTTTTAAGCAAAGGAAAGAAATGCTTATTAAGCCTGAACATTTTATTGGGATGAAAGTCAATTGGGACAGTAAATCTGATAATATTCAAGCGCTTTCAAAAGAATTGAATCTGGACATGTCAGATTTTATTTTTATTGATGATAATCCAGTGGAATGTGCAGAAGTAAAATCTTTATCAAGCGAATTAATAACGCTGCAGTTTCCTCAATTGGAAGAGGAGATAGATGCTTTTATCAAGCATGTGTGGGCATTTGACCGGTTAAAAGTTACACGTGAAGATACCCGGCGTAATGAGTTTTATAAAAGCAATCTTATTAGGAAGCGAGTAGAAGAGAAAGCATTTTCGTTCAAAGAATTTTTAAAAGATTCGGATATTAAAGTAACGGTAAAGAACATGGAGACAAAAGAAGATATAGACAGGGTCTCTCAATTAACTTTTAGGGTAAATCAGTTTAATTTTACTCAAATGAAATGCTCAGGATTAGAATTGTTGGAATCAAAGGGGAAGGCATCAGAAGAAATAAAGCTTATCGAAGTGACCGACCGGTTTGGCGATTATGGTGTAGTCGGAGCCATTTTTCTGGAAATGAACAATGGAAAACTCACAGTAAAAAATATGTTATTAAGTTGCCGAGTTTTAGGGAAGACAGTCGAATATGAGATTATTAAGTGGATTGCAAATCGAGCATTACAATTGGGATTTGAACAGATCCTTATAAAGATTAACTATAGTAACAAAAACCAGCCGGCACAAAACTTTCTCAATCAATTAGTGACAGTATTATCAGGTAAGAGGTCGGCTCTTGGCTACGAAATGATGTCCAAGAGCTTAAAGGAGCTGGATTACTGGAAACTTTTCGATAATGGACAGGGATTCCTCAACAAGGAAACTCATCCCGGCACTTTAGCTGAAAATAAAATCAGTAAAGCATCATATGAGGGGAGATATTATCCGAATTTAAAAAAATTGCAGGAAAATATTAAAGAATATAAACAAAAGAATAGAGAACAAATCCAACTGGACAATAGGTTTGTTTCACCAAGAAATTATTTAGAAACTGTTTTCACTGATATCTGGAGAGATGTATTAGGGCTTGATCGAGTAGGAGTTACAGATAACTTTTTTGAAGTCGGAGGACATTCTCTCTTACTTACTCAGGTAATGTCGCGGTTCAAGACAGTAACAACTATCGATGTTCCACTTCGTATCATTTTTGCTGCCGATTCTACCATTGAAAGTTGGGTGCAAGCTATAGAAGTATTTATTGCTGAACAAGAGAATGAATTGAACACAATATTAGGAGAACTTGAGGATATTAGTATGGAAGAACTGACGTTATTGCTAAAAGAATTGGAGAGTGCGGAAAGTTAGTAGGGATGAATTCTGAGTAAGTTATTAGATAGGAGAGATACATGGATGGATGCAGTGTTGGTACAAGCATTTGATTATTTTTCATCATCTGATGAAGAACATCAGGCGGGTCGAAAGGTAATTGAGCAAATGGCGGGTCAAGGGTTTAAGTGTAGTGTAGTCGTGCCAGGTAATCATACGGACATTTCCCGGATAAACGGAGTGGATGTCCATGTTTTTGCCGACAGAGTAAGTATGCATAGAGATATTCAAAATCAGATTATAGTGTTGAATCCTACTTGGGTACTGGTTTCGGATGATGAGACATATAAAATTTTAGCTGCAGTCCTTAAGGGTTTTTCTGGAAATGTACTATTTATTGCCCGCCACTCCTCCCTTTTACCTTTCGGTCCGGAGAGTCTTTGCCCAAGTGCAGTGAATACTCAGTTGCTAAAGAAAGCTAGAGGTATTATTACAGTTAGCCAGTATGTAAAAGATTACATTGAGAAGTGGTCCGAGTTGAAAGCTGAATTAGTGAGTCTCCCTGTTTATGATGCCTCGACTAAGGGGAGTTCATTTGAGGATATTCTAACTTCAGTCTTGAATAAACCCTCGCCCCGGCTTCATACAAAAGCAGAGAGTGTATTGGAGGTATTGAGTGAGGAGAAGAAGAGCCAACTTGCATTACTGCTGAAGAAAAAGAGGGATGGCGCAAAATTGGTGAGGAACATAGGCAGGGATATATATCCAATGTCCTATGAACAAGAGTCAATATGGCTGTTTAATCAGTTTAATCATTTGGAGACTACCTATAATGCCATTTCTCTTACAAAACTTGTGGGTCATCTGGATGTACAAGTCCTTCATAAATCAGTTGAACAGATTATTAACCGACATGAAATTTTGCGAACTACGTTTCAAATGGTCGAAGGATTGCCTATGCAGGTCGTACATGAAAGCACTCCAATACTGATAGAAGTAGTGGATATGGCCGATTGCAGCGGCGTAGAGCAAGAAGCACGGGTTTGTCAGTGGGTGGATGTGCAGGAGAGAACTGTTTTGGATTTGAGAACAGATCCACTGTTTAGTGTAAAGGTTTTGAAATTATCGTTAAATGAAAATATTTTAGTGATCGGCATCCATCATATTATTTCAGACGGCTGGTCTTCGAATTTATTAGTAGGAGAGTTAGTTACACTATACGAGGCTTATGTGGAAAAGAAAGAAAGCGCTTTAGGAAATTTAAGCTATCAATATGGAGATTATGCGCTATGGCAACGCGACAAGCTAAGAGGGGCAGAACTCAAACGGTTACTGACGTATTGGAACGGACGCCTAAAGGAAGAGCTTCCAATCTTAAGGCTTCCGACCGATTACCCGCGTCCAGCGATCCAAAGTTACCGAGGTGCAAGTGTTTCATTTCAAATCGACAAAGAACTGACGCGACAACTAAAATTGGTCAGCCAAACGGCAGGAGCATCCCTGTTTATGCTGTTGTTAGGGGCGTTCCAAACCTTGTTATATCGGTATACCGGGCAAGAAGATATTGTGGTAGGCACGCCTGTGGCTAACCGAAATCTTTCGGACATTGAAGGGTTGATTGGTCTATTTGCAAATACCTTGGTGATACGCAGTGATTTGTCAGGATCGCCAACATTTGCTGAAGTCATCCAGCGTGTACGGGAAGTGGCATTGGGTGCTTATGCTCATCAGGATCTTCCGTTCGGGAAACTGGTTCAAGAGATACATCCGGAACGAGATCAGAGTTACTCCCCTTTATTCCAGGTGATGTTTGTGCTGCAGCAATCATCGGAGGGAGGGGTAGGTTTTAAGCACTTGGAACAGGTGGATATTGCGATAGAAGAATCAAAGTCAAAATTTGATTTGACCTTGTTTCTGATGGAGGGGAGCGAGGGATTAACCGGAACTATAGAATACTGCACAGATTTATTTCATCGGGAAAGTATGAAACGTATGGCAAGCCATATAGAACAATTATTAAAAGGAATTACAGAAAACCCGGACCAGCGGATTGGGGAACTGCAATTACTGAGCGAAGGCGAAACGGAGCAGCTGCTGACAGAATGGCAAGGCCAGGCGGCGGAGGTCGCAGAGGAGTGTCTGCACGAGCGGTTTGAGGAGCAGGTGCAGCGGAATCCGGAAGCGGTCGCGGTGGTGTTTGGCGAGGAGCGCGTGACGTACGGGGAGCTTAACCGGCGGGCGAACCGGTGGGCGCACTACTTGCAGAGCCAAGGCGTAGGACCGGACGGACTGGTGGGAATCTACGTGGAGCGGTCAATTGAGATGGTGGTGGGACTGCTGGCGGTACTGAAAGCGGGCGGAGCGTATGTGCCGCTGGATCCAGCGTACCCACGGGAACGCATCGCGTACATGCTGGCGGATGCGCAGGTCCGGGTGCTGTTGACGCAGGAGAAGCTGGCGGGAGAGGTGCCGGTAAGTGAGGCGGCGATCTATTGTTTAGACCAGGAGCCTGCTGATTTTCCATGGGAAGCCGTGGAGAACCCAGTGAGTGGGGTGACACCACAGAACCTGGCGTATGTGATCTATACCTCGGGATCGACGGGTAAGCCCAAGGGGGTTCTCATTGAACATGCTTCGGTACTGAATAATTTACTGGACATGATCGAGGTTCTCCCGATCGAAGCATCGGATACGGTACTCAGTTCAACCTCGCTTTCGTTTGACCCTGCTGGAGTAGAGTTGTTTGCACCACTACTTGTAGGCGCACAGATCTTAATTGTTGACTCGGTAAAAAGTGTAGATCAGGCGGTAATTGCGAACGTAACGATGATGCAAGGTACTCCGTCCACCTTTAGAATGTTACGGAAATTGGATATACAACAAAAGAAAATGCTTATCGGTGGAGAAGCCCTGCCTGTGGAGATGGCTAAGGAATACATACGTAAAAACAACACGGTATGGAATGTGTACGGGCCAACGGAAACTACGATATGGTCAACGTATCATAAAGTGGAAGAGAAGCAAGGAAGTACAGCTAACAGTGTCCCGATTGGAAGGCCGCTACCTCAGGATAACGTCTATATTCTTAGTCGCGAACTTCAAGTGGTACCTATCGGTGTGCCTGGAGAACTGCACATTGGAGGAATGGGTTTAGCGCGTGGATACCTGAACCGGCCGGAACTGACGGCAGAGAAGTTTATCCCTCATCCGTTTAAGAGCGGCGAACGACTGTACAAAACAGGAGACCTAGCCCGGTGGCTGCCGGACGGGAACATCGAGTACTTGGGCCGGATGGACGATCAGGTGAAGATTCGGGGATACCGGATCGAGCTGGGAGAAGTTGAGACCTGTTTATTAACTCATCCATCGATCCAGGAAGCGGTTGTGGTAGCGCGCAAAGATGGAGAAGGACAGCAAGCCCTGTGCGCATATGTGGTGGCAGAAACTCCGTTAACTGTAACGGAACTGCGCACGTATTTGGGGCAACAACTGCCGTCCTATATGATCCCCTCCTATATGGTGCAGGTAGAGAACCTGCCACTGACTGCAAATGGAAAGGTCAACCGCAAAGCGTTACCT
>NZ_CDRJTB010000105.1:0-14547 GCF_976954365.1 Paenibacillus sp. Marseille-Q9583 | reverse complement strand
TTATATGAAGAATATGGTAAATATTAACCTCTAAAAAAAGAGAACAATTGTTCTAAAATAGTATTGAACAAAACACATGTTCGTGTTATTATTATTTCAAAAGTAAGAACAAGTGTTTGGAGGATGATATTCATGTTAAAATACAGTACATACCGAAGCATCTACGATAAAGCCCCAGTGGTTGAATCTTTAGGACATAATCCTATTACCCGTTATTCAGCTCAGATTAAAGAGATTACAGAGCTTTTGCTTGAAGGCTTGATGCGTTTTTTCCGTAGAGATTTTGTTATTAAACTGACATTGATCATCGTGCTCGTACTATCAGGACTTACAGTAGTAGGTAATGTATTTGCAGGATCTACTACTTTAATGAAGGATGAGAAGCGCGTAGTGGTTGAACGTGGAGATACACTTTGGAGTATTGCTCTTGAGAATAAACCTTCTGATATGAAGACGGCTGTATATATAGAAGGAATTAAAAAATTCAATGGCATTAAAGGTAGTCAGATTAATGCTGGGGATATTCTCACTTTACCTATATATTAATATTCTAAGAACATAATAAGAGGACATGAAGAGCTTGCAGGGAGTAAACCTTGACAAGCTCTTTTTCTCATGGCAGAGTTAGAATTAATTTATAAGGGGAGGGAAAGTTTTGAATATTGATGAGTTGGTCGCGCGTATTAACGAATTGGCACGCAAACAGAAGAGCGTAGGCCTTAATCAAGAGGAAACGGCGGAACGCGCCAAGCTTCGTGAAATTTATTTGGGGAATATTCGCAATAACTTCCGAGCACAATTGAATACGATTGAATTGGTCGATAATGATGAGCATGAACAAGGTAACAAGGGGCGTAAGCATTAACACCTTGTTCCTTTTCATAGATATTACTGGATGACTAGGGGGAACGCATATGGCCCGTTCTTGGGAAAGAATGGTTCAACGCAACACGCAGCAAATTAATAAGCAAAGAAAGAAACAGGGGAAGGAAACGATTTACGCATCTAAATCTAAATCTCCTGGTAAGAACAGTGAAACTTTTAAAGGCCGTAACATTGCATTTCCAGTAGTGTTATTAGTGCTTGGTACTATGTTTTGGATGGTTGGTTCAGTGGACCAGGCCAAAGGTAATGGTATGCTTATGAACTGGCTAGGCGTCGTTTTGTATTACTTACTAGCGGCACTTCTGTTCTTCCGACGTCCGTACTTGAAGGTAGAGAATGCTAGACTATCTACTATAAAATTCAACCGCGAACGATATCTGCCAGCTTCTGATATTGAGAAAATCATCCTTTCGCGTGGAGCTGTTGTAATTAAGCATAAAGGCAAACGCACGAAATGGATTTTTACGAGACTTATGAATCGTTATGATACCAATGCAATGGGGACTCGACTGGAAGCATTCGCAAAAGCTCACCAAATTGAAGTAGTTCACGAATAGAAATTAACCAGCCATGGGAGAGGGAGACCTGTAATGCCAATTTCCGCCGTACTATTTGACCTTGATGATACACTGCTCTGGGATGATCGGAGCGTTAATGAAGCATTTCGTTCTGCATGTGAAGCCGCTGGGGATACGATTGATCCACAAGAACTGGAACTTGCGGTGCGTAAAGAAGCCATTGGACTATATGAATCCTACGAAACGAACCCGTTTACAAAGATGATAGGGATTAATCCGTTTGAAGCACTTTGGGGGAACTTTACTGCAGGTGAACAGCCGGAATTCCGTCAATTGGAGCAGCTTGCACCGGGATATCGTAAAGAGGCATGGCGTCGTGGTCTTGCAGAACTTGGTGTAGAGGACGAAGCTCTTGCTGAGACATTAGCAGCCAAATTCGCAGCAGAGCGTAGAAATCGACCTTACATCTATGAAGAAACGATTCAGGTGCTTGAAGAACTGAAGGGGAAAGTGAAGCTATTGCTTCTGACTAATGGATGCCCTGCATTGCAACAAGAGAAACTAGATGGCGTACCTGAAATCGTTCCTTTCTTTGATCACATCGTGATTTCTGGAAGCTTCGGCAAAGGAAAGCCGGATAAGGAAATTTTTCTGCATGCCCTAGAACTTTTAGATATTGCACCTGAGCAAGGAGTTATGGTCGGAGATAAGCTTACAACGGATATTCGTGGTGGTCTGGCAACAGGTTTGACTACAGTTTGGATTAATAGAAAAGGCAAACTGCCAGATCCTGAAATTCAGCCGGATTATGAAATCAAACATCTTGGAGAGCTTCTTTCAATAGTCCAATCTTTATAAAATTGAGTAGAAGAAGCTTTCATTCATTTAAGCTTTAAGAAGGCAGTGAGTTCCTAGGTATCTAGGAGACTTGCTGTCTTTTTATATCTACATCATATTTAGCATGTTAGTTGAGAGTTTCTAGTATATGATTTAAGTCACAAGAGTTTAGCTGAATTGATGCGAAATACTGAAAAACCAATAATAATGTGTATAATAGATGGAGAATGTATAACATGAATTGGTAGATTCTTAGTAATCAATTCGACTGGGAGGAATCTAAATGAAGATTTCAAGAACAATAGTTCCTTTATTATTAGGTGCAACACTTTTAGTATTGGGAGGATGTTCATCAGACCAAACTAAACATTCTGGCGTACATAATATGAACATGAACATGGACATGTCTATGGAACCTATCAAGGTGGAGTTAAATTGGAATCCTGATGAGGTTGTTGTAAATCAGAAGGTGACCTTTGAAGCAGTGGTGACGCAAGACAACTTGGCAGTAGATGATGCGAAAGAGGTTCTGTTCGAAATTGTGAGTAAAGATGATAGTGAACAGAAAATTGAATTTAAAGGGAAGCTAGTCAGTGATGGAATCTATCAAGCAGAGGGAACACTTGCGAAAGAAGGACAATACATTGTTACATCACACGTAACTGCTAGAACTCAGCATTCTATGCCTAATAAAGAACTCTCTGTGAAACCATAAATAAAAGAATAGCAATTCCTATGATTACAGATAATGCAGATTGGAAAGGAAGGCTTTTCGAAATTCCTTTATTCTGCTAAACTTACTCTAATGTTTTACTGGGGGGACTATACGTTGGCTAAATATACACTTGAGGAAAGCTTACAACAAAGAATATTAATTCTAGATGGTGCAATGGGCACAATGATCCAACAGGTGCCTCTGACAGGTGAGGATTTTGGTGGGGAAGAATTGGACGGCTGTAATGAAATGCTAGTATTAACTCGTCCAGAAGTCATTCAGACCATTCATGAACAGTATCTTGAAGCAGGTGCTGATCTCATTGAAACGAATACATTTGGTGCAACGTCTGTTGTACTTGCTGAATATGATATTCCGCAGCGGGCTCGTGAAATTAATCTGGTTGCAGCAAAGCTAGCCCGTAATGCCGTTGATAAATATGATACACCAGATCGTCCCCGCTATGTTGTAGGTGCAATGGGTCCTACAACAAAGACACTCTCGGTTACGGGAGGTGTCACTTTCCAAGAGCTCGTTGATAGCTACGAGGAACAGGCAGTGGCATTGATTGATGGTCAAGTAGATGCGTTATTGCTAGAGACCTCTCAGGATACTCTGAACGTGAAGGCAGGAAGTATAGGTATTCGAAATGCATTTGAGAAGACGGGTATCAAATTGCCAGTAATGATTTCGGGAACAATAGAGCCGATGGGTACCACACTTGCCGGTCAGAACATTGAAGCCTTCTATATTTCTTTAGAACATCTGAAGCCTATCTCTATAGGTTTGAACTGTGCGACGGGTCCAGAGTTCATGCGTGATCATATTCGTTCACTTTCTGCAATCTCTTCAGCAGCTGTAAGTTGTTATCCGAACGCTGGACTGCCAGATGAGAATGGGCATTATCATGAATCTCCTGATTCTCTTGCGCGTAAAATTGCTGCGTTTGCAGAAAAGGGATGGCTCAACATTGCCGGAGGTTGTTGCGGAACGACACCGGAACATATCCGTGCTATGTCGGAGGCACTTTCACAATTCCCTCCACGTCCGCTTGCAGGAAATCATCCACCGGCACTTTCTGGGATTGAACCTATTTATATTGAGAACGACAACCGTCCATACATGGTTGGTGAACGTACGAATGTATTAGGGTCGCGTAAGTTTAAACGTCTTATCGTCGAAGGTAAATATGAGGAAGCCTCAGAAATTGCCCGTGCACAGGTGAAGAGTGGTGCTCAAGTTATCGACGTCTGCGTACAAGATCCGGACCGTGATGAGATTGAAGATATTAAGCTGTTTCTAGAATTAGTTGTAAAAAAGGTTAAAGTTCCTTTGATGATCGATACTACCGATCCGAAGGTTATTGATCTGGCATTACAGTACTGTCAAGGTAAGGCGATAATTAACTCCATTAACCTTGAAGATGGTGAAGAAAAATTTGAGCTGGTCACTCCATTGATTCATAAGTATGGCGCAGCTATCGTAGTGGGTACAATTGATGAGACAGGACAAGCAATCAAGGCTACAGACAAACTGGAAGTTGCCAAACGCTCCTACGACTTACTAGTGAACAAATACGGATTAGCTGGAGAAGACCTTATTTTCGACACGCTTGTGTTCCCTGTAGGAACCGGGGATGAACAATATATAGGCTCTGCTAAAGAAACTATTGATGGGATTCGTCTAATCAAAGAAGCACTTCCAGGTGTTCATACGATCTTGGGGATCAGCAACGTTTCCTTTGGACTACCAGAAGCAGGACGTGAAGTGCTGAATTCAGTATTCCTCTATGAGTGCACTAAGGCTGGATTGGATTATGCGATCGTAAATACCGAGAAGGTAGAACGTTATGCGTCTATTCCTGCTGAAGACCGTCGTCTTGCGGAGGAATTAATTTATAATACGAATGACGACACACTTGCTGCTTTTGTAGCCGCCTTCCGAGGGAAAAAGGTTGAGAAAAAAGAGAAAATTTCTAACCTGTCACTAGAAGAACGTCTGGCTTCATATGTAGTTGAAGGCACCAAAGAAGGGCTTATTCCAGACCTTAATGAGGCGCTTACCAAATCAGGACCTTTGGAGATTATCAATGGCCCGCTAATGGCCGGGATGTCAGAGGTTGGACGGCTGTTTAATAATAATGAGTTGATTGTTGCTGAGGTGCTGCAAAGCGCTGAGGTGATGAAGGCTTCTGTTGGTCATTTAGAGCAGTTTATGAAGAAGGATGAGACATCGGTAAAAGGTAAGATCATGCTGGCAACTGTAAAAGGCGACGTGCATGATATAGGTAAGAACCTGGTGGAGATCATCTTATCCAATAATGGTTATCAGATCATTAATTTGGGTATAAAAGTACCACCTGAGACCATTATCGAAGCGTTTCGTCGTGAAAAAGCTGATGCGATCGGATTGTCTGGACTACTCGTAAAATCGGCACAGCAGATGGTGCTGACTGCGCAAGACCTACGCACGGCTGGGATTGATGTGCCTATTATGGTAGGTGGTGCTGCCTTGACTCGCAAGTTCACCAAAACACGTATCCGGCCGGAATATGATGGGCTGGTATTATATGCTAAGGATGCTATGGATGGACTCGATATTGCTAATCGGCTTATGAATCCTGTTGAACGGGAGAAAATTGCCGAGGAAATTCGAGTGGAAGCAGAATCCGCAGTGGCAGTTGCTCCTAAGCAAGAGCTTCCTACACTGACTAGAGCTGTACGCTCCAAAATTTCTCCAGATGCACCTGTATTTGTTCCACCCGATTTAGAGCGCCATGTCATTCGTAATTATCCATTGGGGCATATTATCCCTTATGTGAACATGCAAATGCTGCTCGGTCACCATCTGGGGATACGAGGTTCTGTAGAGGCGCAATTAGCTGCTGGTGATGAGCGGACTGTGGAGTTGAAAGGTACTGTCGATGATATTCTACATCAAGCGATGCTGGAAGGTACAATTACTCCTCATGCGATGTATCAATTCTTTCCGGCACAATCAAATGGTAACGATATTATCGTGTATAATCCACAGAATACAGCTGAGATTCTGCATACCTTTACTTTCCCGAGACAAGGTGTTGAGCCTTATCTCTGTCTAGCGGACTTTTTGAAGCCCTGTGACAGTGGAATGATGGACTATGTTGGATTCCTCGTGGTAACAGCGGGACACGGTGTTCGTGAGCTCTCTACAGCCCTTAAGGATAATGGAGATTATTTACGCTCACATGCGTTACAATCTGTAGCGCTGGAAGTAGCAGAAGGATTAGCGGAGCGTGTTCATCACATGATGCGTGATACATGGGGCTTCCCAGATCCTGCAGATATGACCATGAAACAAAGACATGGAGCAAGATATCAAGGGATTCGTGTATCCTTTGGTTATCCTGCATGCCCAGATCTGGAAGATCAGGGACCTCTATTTAAGCTATTATCCCCGGAGGATATCGGTGTTCACCTCACAGAAGGCTTTATGATGGAGCCTGAGGCTTCCGTTTCGGCGATGGTATTCGCTCATCCAGAAGCGCAGTATTTTAATGTAGAGAAGCTGTAATTCTTTCATTTATACACCCGGTCTGTAGGGGGATTGTATCCCTTTCAGCGGAACCTCCCGTAACTGGGGGGTTTTTTGCTGGAAGAAGGACGTTTAGAATAGATAAGAGATTGTTCAGCCATTAAGACGAAGGGAGGAAAAAGGGTGGAATTATATTTTTTAGGTACGAATGCAGGGGTACCAACTATACAACGCAATGTAACGTCGATTGCATTAAGACTTCTGGAAGAACGACGTAGCATTTGGATGTTCGATTGCGGGGAAGGGACTCAGCATCAGGTTCTTCGCTCACCGATTCGCCTAGGGAAGCTGGAAAAGCTATTTATTACACATTTACACGGAGATCATCTATTTGGTCTTCCAGGTTTATTATCTAGTCGTGGTTATCAGGGAGGGACTTCTCCTTTAACGGTTTATGGTCCACCTGGATTGAAGGCATACTTAGATATATCCTTAGCTGTGAGCCAATCCCGAATTCCATACAAGATTGAGATTGTCGAGCATACAGGAGGAACGGTATTTGAGGATGATGGTTTTAAAGTGGAGGCAGCATTATTAGAGCATCGTATTGATAGCTATGGTTACCGGGTAACGGAAAAGGATAGTCCCGGGAGCCTCAATACGGAATTACTAAAGAGTTATGGCTTAAAGCCTGGACCGTTATATGGAAAATTAAAAAAAGGTGAAGATGTTATAACGGATGACGGTGTTCGTATCTGCGCTGCTGATGTTGTTAGAGAACCTAAAAGAGGGCGTATTATTACGATCTTGGGAGACACAAGACCTTGTTCAGGAGCTTTAGAACTCTCACTTCATGCAGACCTTATCGTTCATGAAGCAACCTTTGCTCATGATCTGGCAGAAATGGCGTATCAATACCATCACAGTACAGCACGTCAAGCTGCAGAGCTAGCAAAGGAAGCCAATGCAGGCCAACTATTGTTGACTCATTTCAGCTCTCGTTACAGTTCGTCTGAAGAGTTGATTCCCTTGCTGGAAGAAGCTGTGCTCATTTTTCCAGAGACATTGTTAGCGGAGGAATTCGGCACATATCCAATTTATCGAAGACAAAACGGACAATTGGGGAAATGATTATTTTCCGGGAAAGCGCAGGAAATGACAGTGCTATGCTAAAAATTGCTGAATGAGTCTCTCGTTCGATTTCATTCGACGTAGTGTGTTAGATTTAAAGTAATTACAGCGTGAAAGAGGTACGAATGGCTGGAAATCTTGCCGAAAATAAATGGACAATACCACCAAACAAAAAGTATTATTAATCATTCTAAATCCAAGCTGGGCTTAGGTTGAATGTTTATTAATACCATTATTAATTTATTACATTAATTAATTTTTTATGGAAATAGAGGGATTTATAATGGAACAGATCAAAGGATTATTGATTGACTTAGATGGTACGTTATACCATGGGCATAAAATGATTCCTGGTGCTGATTTACTGATTAAAGGTCTGCATGAAGCGGGCATTCCTTTTTTATTTGTTACCAACAATTCATCACGTACAGCGGCTAATGTGGCTGCACATTTATGTGGAATGGGAATCGATGCGAAGTCTGAGGAAGTATGTACCTCATCAATGGCGGCCGCACGTTACATAGCTGAGGAATCACCTGGGGCTGCAGTGGCGATACTTGGAGAAGAGGGTTTGCATGTGGCTTGTACCGAAGCTGGGCTCCGCATCGTCACAGACTCACCCGATTATGTACTGCAAGGCATCGATCGCTCCTTCAACTATACGTCGCTCTCGCAAGCTTCGCGCTGGATTCTGGGTGGAGCAAAGTTTGTACTCACTAACCCAGACTTAATGCTGCCATCAGATGATGGCATTATGCCAGGTGCAGGAACGATCGGAGCAGCCATCGAGGCTGCTAGTGGAGTGAGTCCGGTAGTGATTGGCAAACCGGAATCCCATTTAATCAAATTTGCGACAGATCTTCTTGGTATCGAGCCTGAACATGCAGTGGTTGTCGGTGATAATATGCGTACAGATATAGCAGCTGGAGTAAATGCGGGCTGTCGTACAGTTCTTGTATTTACCGGATTAACAAATGCAGAAAATCTTGACTACTATAAAAACCTTACCGGAATCTCACCGGATGAAATTTGTGCCGATTTAACTGAACTTAAAACGTTTCTCGGTGTATAATAGCTAGGATCTTATTACTTCACCAACCTAGAAGGGACGATGAGCTATGCCGGAATTGCCGGAAATGGAGAATTATAGAAAGCTGCTTAGTCAGCATATTATAAATGTGCCAATATCTGATGTAATCGTGAACAGAGAAAAATCAATTAATATGGAAACAGAAGCTTTTAGAAATGCATTGATCGGTGCGCGTGTTGTTTTTGTTGAGCGGCGTGCCAAGTATATTTTGTTTCATCTTCATGATGGAAGAAGACTACTTTTACATTTGATGCTTGGTGGAATACTTTTTTATGGCACGGAGGATGAACGGCCGGATCGTAACACACAAGTCGAAATCGCATTTGGAGATCATATCCTTTACTTCATTGGACTTCGCTTAGGATATCTACATTTGCTGTCGGTGAAGGAAAGCGAAGCCACAATGGGTAAGCTTGGACCTGAGCTGCTGGATCGTCGTATGACGCTGGAAAGATTCACTGTATTATTAAAAGGACGCAGAGGTGCGCTCAAAAGCCTGTTAGTAAATCAGCATGTGATGGCTGGAGTCGGGAATTGCTATGCTGATGAGATTGCCTTTGAAGCTAGGCTTTTACCTTCTACACAAGTCCAGAATTTAACATATGAATCTATAATTCGTCTTTATGAGAGCATCCAAAAAGTACTGACTGAGGCGACTGAAATTGGTGGGTACATGGAAATGCCGTTTATGACTGGGGATACGGTTACAGGTTCATATAATAATCAATGTAAAGTATATGATCGTGAAGGCGAGCCTTGTCTTCGTGATGGGGGAACGATCATCAAAACAGAGCAGTCTGGACGCAAAGTATTTTATTGCCCAAACTGTCAGCATGACGAATAGCCCCAAAATAGGGGCACATGTTAGCATTCGCGGCGGATATGGGAGAGCTGCCCGATTCGCTTGGGAGAGCGGTGCAACATGCTTTCAATATTTTCCTAAAAATCCGCGTAGTTTAAAACTTAAACAGGTAGATGTACGAGATACGAGGGATTGTGCTCTCTTTTGCCAAGAAAAAGGGATTGCTTCGATTGCTCACACACCCTATGGGATTAACATGGCGGCTGGTGTAGATGATGTTACTCCGCGAAAGGTTTATGTAGCCTCTCTCTTAAATGATCTAGAGATTGCAGAAGCTTGTGGTTCAATAGGCATCGTTGTTCATTTTGGACATTTTGGTGGTATGGAGCCGTTACAAGGCTATCAAAATATTATACAATGTATGAATGATGTGCTTCAGTCCTGGGATGGTCGTACTAAGCTGCTTATAGAGAATCAAGCGGGCAACCATGGAAATGAAGGGATTACACTTGAAGAACTCGTGAAAGTTCGAGAGCTTAGCCGATTTCCGGAGAAAATTGGATTTTGTTTGGACACCTGTCACGCTTACGCAGCTGGTATCTGGAACCCTGAGCGAACGGAAGACTTCCTTGAACGAGGAGAGCATCTTGGATTTTGGCCACATCTTTTTGCTGTTCATTTAAATGATTCTAAGTTTCCTTTCGACTCAAGACGCGACAGACATGCTGGAATCGGACAAGGACATATTGGAGAGCAGGGGCTGAAAAGCTTATTGTCCTCCGAGCTTTTACGAAGCTCAGCTGTTGTCATGGAAACGGAGAAGGGTGCGGATGGCAGTCACCGAAAAGAAATTGCCATTGTGCGTGGTTGGTTTGAAGCGGAGGCGTAATTGTGATTCATATCTATATGGATGATCTTCGAAAGGTACCTAAAGGGTTCGCTCTGGCTCGTTCGACGGAAGAATGTCTTCTAATGCTGCGTGAGTGCAAGGTGGATATTTTATCACTGGATTACGATATGGGGCCAGGTGATTATTCGGGCGGAGAAGTTGCCAGACGGATCGTACTGGAAGGGCTGTTCCCCCGAGAAATCTATTTGCACACTTCCAGTCTGTGGGGGCGAAAAGAAATGTATGAGATCTTATATACTGCTAAACCTGAGGGGATGCTTTTGGTAAATGGTCCCCTAAGTTCAGATAAGCTTCGCGATATCGCTGAGGAGACGAACTTGAAATGAAGGTAATGAATGAAGTGGAATTACTGGAGGCGCTCAAGAGTTCAGGAGAACCGCTTGTAGTATTCTTACATACTCCACTGTGCGGTACTTGTAAGGCTGCTGAACGGATGTTAAAGGTGGCGGCTCATCTATTGCCTGCTGAACTTCAAATGGTTGCAGGTAATGTGAACATGCTGCCGAATTTGGTACAACAATATCGTATTACGAGCGTTCCCGCACTACTTATAGCTTCTGCAGAACGGGAAGATGATCCGGAAGTTTATTATTCCATGGTTTCAGTTGAGCGAGTACTGGAATACATAAGGAGTGTTATATCATAATCATTTCATTACAACATTTATCTCTCCGCAGAGAAGAAAGTTTAATCTTGGACGATGTGTCGCTAAAAGTTAAAGAAGGTGAAAACTGGGTCATTTTGGGACGGAATGGCTCCGGTAAAACCACAATTTTAGAGATGATGACTGGTTATTTGTTTCCTAGCAAAGGGACGGTAGAAGTGCTGGGTTTTAAATATGGACAATGTGATATACGTGAGGTTCGTAAAGAAATTGGCTATATCGGGCCTTCCTTGATGGAAAAGATGTCATTAAATGATCCGGTGTGGGAGGTCGTAGCAACAGGTGCTTACGCTTATTTGCGTTTCTACGAGACGATCCCCTCCGAAGTAAAAGAGAAAGCAATCAGCATGCTGGAAGATATGAATCTAGGCAATATGGCATTTCATCCTTTTGGGACCTTGTCACAGGGGGAACGTAAAAAAGCTATGCTGGCAAGATGTCTTATGGCTGACCCTAAGCTATTAATTATGGATGAGCCATGTGCCGGCCTTGATCTATATGAAAGGGAAAAAATGCTGGCTGAAATAGACAAACTTAGACAGCGTAATGTTTCTGTAGTATACGTAACTCACCATGTGGAAGAAATTGTCCCGCTTTTCACGCATGTTGCATTAATCCGTGAGGGTAAGCTAGCTGGATCTGGACCGAAAGAAGAAGTATTAACGAAAGAAATGATCTTGGCCACCTATGATATTCCTGTTGATGTTGAATGGGATAGCGGTCGTCCCTGGATTAAAATTAGACCTGGAGGCAAAACGATTTGAACGATTTAAGACAAGATAACGAAGAGCAGAACATTGCTCCGGAAGAAGAAGTGTATTCCCGATATATTTGTACAGCTAATCACGGATTTGCGCCTTATGCGCAAGAAGAGCTTCGCCGTTTATTCGGTGCTGTGAAGAGTACCTTGTTACTACCAGGAGAAATCTTTCTGGCTACATTGCAATCTGAACCAGAGGAAGTAACGCGCCTACTCACACAGAATCTTCCCATTTTCCTGCGTCATATACAGCCTGTTCAGTTTCAGGATGAAGGAACCATGGAATCTCTACAGCGTTTGGCGGTGTATTTAAGTCGCCATACTGAGCTTGAGGGTGAGAAGGTATCCCTGAACGTTCGTAAAGGTGATCCTTCCTTCTGGCAGGACAGTCCAGGAGAACTTCGTGAATGGCTCCAAGAGCAATTGCAGAGCTTAGGCGCAGAATTTACTGTCCAAGATCCAGCCTGGGTTATTTCAGTCTACGCAGACGGGAATGCCTTATATGCAGGTGTGTCCAGACCAGAAGCTAATTTATCTAGCTGGAATGGCGGTGCCATCCGTTTCCGTAAGGAAGATGGACAAATCTCACGTGCCAAGTTCAAACTAATGGAAGCCGAGAAGGAGTTTGATATTCCTTTTTACAGTTTCCGAAATGCGTTAGATATTGGTGCTTCTCCAGGTGGGTGGACTTCTTTCTTACTGGAACGTGGAATGAAGGTTACCGCTGTTGATCCTGCGTTAATGCATGAGTCCCTTCGTAATTATCCGGGCTTGAAAATCCTTCGTAAAAACGCAGGAGAAGTAAAATTCCGGGACAATGAATTTGATCTGCTCGTGTGCGATATGAGCTGGAGTCCTAAGCTGATGGCGAAGCTTGTAACCGGGCTGCTACACAGCTTGTCACCGGGTGGAACAGCCATTGTGACCGTAAAGCTGATGCATAAGAAACCACTTGCGATGATCAAAGAAATTATTGCGATGTTTGAAGGGGAGCGCATGCAGATTCAGCGTGCAAAGCAGCTATTCCATAATCGTGATGAAATTACACTTTATATGATTAAGTACTAAATCAAACATATTCTAAATACTAAGGGAAAGCATCCCGTTATTAACGTGACCGTATATTACGGTAAAAACGTTAATGGCGGAAGCTTTCTCTTTTTTTTGCGAAAAGGGGGAGTTAGTTTGTATTTTGAAACGAAGCTTAAGATTGGACAGGTTATTGATGACAGATACAAAATTACGGACCTGATTGGTTCAGGTGGAATGAGTATTGTTTATCTTGCGGATGATTTGCGTCTAAAGGGTAAACGATGGGCTGTAAAAGAAAGCTTATGCTTAGATGAGCTACATTCTGACATCCAAGCGGAAGCCGATATGTTAATTACACTAGACCACCCACGATTGCCGCGTATTGTTGATTTCTATCTTCCAGATCGGGAAGGGTATTCCTATTTAATCATGGACTATATTGAAGGTGTGAGCTTGAGTCAGCTAATGAAGGATAATCCTGGACCTTTGCCAAGTGACTTCATCATTCAGGCGGCTAAACAGCTTTTAGAAGTCCTTCAATATCTGCATAGTCATCAACCACCGATTATCTATCGTGATCTAAAGCCTTCAAATATCATGTTGACACTGCAAAAAGAACTGATGTTAATTGACTTTGGGATCGCACGAAGCTACAAACACGGTATCTCTGAAGATACGGTTAAGCTTGGTACGGTTGGCTTCGCGGCACCTGAGCAATATGGAAGTGGGCAGAGTCAGCCGGTATCCGATTTATATGGACTAGGAGCATTAATTCTCTATATGGCAACTGGAGGGCAATGTAGTCAATGGGAGTTTGGAATGGAGAGTAGGCTTTATAACCATATGCCAGCTGGCATTATTCCAATCATAAGACGCTTATTACGACATCACGCTGAAGAGCGTTATCAGAATGCAGAAGCAGTTCTACAGGCGCTAATTCGTGTGGAATCCGAAATGGATAGTGGAAATGATTTTACTATTTCAGTCCCACATTCTCTAGAAAAGCGAAAAGCGATAGTCATTGCAATACTCGGAGTTGCTTCAGGTCTTGGAACAACACATACTTCATTCGCAGTGAGTAGCTTACTTGCACAGAAGGGGGTAACTGCATGGGTTGATTATTCTCCTGATTCATCGGTTTATGAACGCATTCGCAGCATGTTACATACACAGATTACAACTGTTGCATCCAAGGATGAGATATCTGCTTTTTCATGGAAAGGGGTGCATTACTGGAAACGTCCTATTCACGGAAAAATGGCTGATTTACTGAGAGGGGATTATCAATTTGTTGTGTTGGATCTTGGCGTTGGGGAATATGAAGGGGCGCTTGATGAGTTCAAATATAGCGATATGCCGATTCTAATTACTTCTGGTGCAGATTGGCGACTCGAAGATTTACTAGTGTGGCTTAGGCGTAAAAGGTTACAGCCTGAAACGAATTGGAGGATGGGGTTACCACTCGCAGAACGCTCAACTGTACAACTATTGCAAACCGCTATGGGTACAGATAAGATTTATGGACTACCTTTTCAGCAAGATCCATTCAAGCCTAAGGGGAAGCTGGTAGAAGTGATCAATGAAATGTTTGAGGGAGTTTTAGATGTAACCAGTAAGGGGAAAAGCCGTAGATTTTTTCAAAAGAAAGGCTGAATAAAGCGGTTTTCTACGCTTCCTCTTTTCACTCAAC
>NZ_CDRJTB010000104.1:0-14551 GCF_976954365.1 Paenibacillus sp. Marseille-Q9583 | reverse complement strand
ATGTTCTTAAAAGAAACTTTTATGTTTGACATGTTTCTTAAAGTAACATATAATCAAGCTATAAAGTTACTTAAAGGAACAATGGAGGTGATGCTGGATGAGGAGCTGGTTGAAAGAACTTCGTGAGACATTAGGTAAAACTCATGAGCAGGTAGCTGATGAAGCAGGTATATCGCGGAGTTACTATACAAATATTGAAGTCGGTACTAAAACTCCTGCTGTTCCTGCTGCAAAAGCTATTGCTAGTGTTCTTAAATTTCCATGGGAAAATTTTTTTGAAGACGAAAGTTCCCTAAAGGAACATATTTGAATCAAGGAGGTGATCTAAATGTCCATAGTTGTGATGGACAGCGATGACTTAGAACGGTTGCTTGAAAAGGTTGTATCTCGAGCAATTGAAGTTTACGCAGTACAAGTCCCGACTTCACTACCGCCAGTGCTTAGCATTAAGCAGTTCATGGAACTTCTGGACATTAGCAGACCAACAGCCACTGAGGTTATGAAACGTCCAGACTTTCCAGTGAATCGTGAGTTTGGTAATCCACGGATACCGTCAGCTTTATTACTTCGGTGGATCGATGAACACACCGAGTGGATCGATAATAACGCTGGTGAAGATTTCAAAGCTAAACGCAGACATGCAATCGGATAAAGAAAACCCGCCGAGCTTTATCGGCAGCGGCGGGCAGGGATTGCGGTAAGGGGAATCGCTTAACAACATCATACATCAGGCCTCTGTCCGATAGCATCCCATAAAACGGACAAAGGAGTTGAAATCTAGTTGGCAATCGGACAATTTGGAACCGCACTACAAGACGTCTTGAAACGTACCGGTGATAACCGGCATATTGCTGGAAAAGTAGCTAATGTCGATGCTTCTCAAATCGGGAAAATCGTTAAAGGAACGCGTAAAGCTTCTAGGCCAGTCATGAAGGCAGCGGTTGAGCACTACGATGATGGACAGCTTTTCTTGGCAGCAGTAGCAGATGTTTCTGGGGGAGCCTTCTCACCTTGGCTGGATAATGTGGATCTGCATAGAGCAAGCGTCCTAATAAAAACCGTCGAGGAGATGAAGGAAGTACTTGTGGCATCGGGACAAGCACCAATCAGCAAAACTAATGAACAAATAACGGATGCAGAGCGACATCAAATAAAACGACTGCTTATGGAAACGGTGGAAGCTATCACGGCCCTGACTCATCTGGCTGCAGTGCTATGTAAAGAGTATTCCTTTAGTTGGTTGGGAACTTGGAAGGAGCATCGAGCTGAGCTAAAAGTTAAAAAATATTTGAAATGAGGGTGCGCTTTGGAAAGAGAACAATTGGTCGCTGAGGCAAGAGAAGCGGGTCAGCATGCAGCTCATAACCTACAGATGATCCGGAAGAATCCGGATGTGATGCTACCAGGAAGGATTGAGGATGCTGAAGACTATCTGAATAATATGATCCGCATCGCTGAAGTAGAAATGAAAAATGACCGCCTGGCAGGGCAGTCACTTGGTTTGAAATCTCGGTTAGAGAATCTATTGATGTCCATTTTAACCCCGAAGCGTGAAAAGCACAAGGCTACCCTTTGAGGTACAAGTGCATTTATAAATTCTAAAAAATAATCCTATGGAGGCTAATAATATGAAATCAACTGGAATTGTACGTAAATTGGACGAGCTTGGACGGATCGTTATCCCTATTGAATTACGTCGCACTATGAATTTGGAGATCAAAGACCCTGTAGAGATCTTCGTTGACGACGACAAGATCATCTTCCGCAAGTACGCACCTGGCTGTGCGATCACTGGTAGCCAGGAAGATTTGGTTCCGTTTGAAGGGAAACTGTACAGCCGCTCAGTTATTCAGAAAATGGCAGCAGCAGCAAAGATTTAAGAAGGACAGGCACGGGCTTCGGCCCCTGTCTTGGAATGTCGGACCTTAGAAATAACCTTTCCTCCGTCCGGGATTCCAAGATGCGGCTGACGCATCCAAGGTGGTGGCGGATCACATAGGTGAAGGGAGCTGAAAAGGCCGTCTTTATTGGTGCAGTTACTCCCTCGCCCACCTTGAAAATACATAGAAAGGAGGCAGCTTATGCAAATCATTCAAAAGTTAACAGTGGTTAGTAATCCTACACGAGTATTTGAAGTTGGAACGGAGATTGATAGCCATGAAGTAATTGAGATTAAGCAGGTTGGTTCTGAGTATGAGGACCATGTTCATTCTGAGTATGTCGTTCTGGACGAAGATGGCCACATGATAGCCAGTGTCGAGAACGCTCCTGTAATCGTAGATTACAAGGAAATTGCTGAACACGACAACGAAAAATAGCCCACTGGCATGGGCTATCTCAGTTCTTTGAAAATCAAATTTTCTTGCCCCCACTATATCATGCTGGGGGCGGACTACACAAGGGGGGGGAGTTCATCCATGCGTGGAACGCACACATTTCTCTTACATGAGGAAATCGTTGACTTCATCATCGATGCGGAGACCTACTTTAATCCTCCGGTTCTAAATATCCAGCAAGGCGGGGAATCCATTCAGCATCATTTTAGCAATGAGCAATTGGCTGAGCTGGAATACAAAATCCGGACTTATTTGGATGGTATCCGCTATCCAGAAACACCTGATCAACAAATGATCTTACATGCTGAATGCAATGAAGCCATCGAGGAGGGAATCGCTTGAAACGTATCGTTTTGGAGCGCCTGACGCTCCGTAATTTCAAAGGTATTAAAGAACTTGTCCTCGCCGCTAATGGCGGGGACGCTGATGTCTATGGTGACAATGCTACTGGGAAGACCACTATGTTCGACGGCTTTGTCTGGCTCTTGTTCGGTAAGGACAGCCAAAACAAGGCTGACTTCGAGATTAAGGGTTTGGATGGAGCAGGGAAGGTTCTTCAGCACAAGTTGGAACACGAAGTGGAGGGAGTTTTCTTGATCGATGGCCGCCGTCGTACTTTCCGCCGAGTGTTTACTGAAAAGTGGACGAAGAAGCGTGGCTCTGCGACGGATGCCTTCGAAGGACATGAAACGAACTACTTTCTTGATGGTGTTCCTGTGAAAAAAGGGGAGTACACCTCAGAGGTGGATTCCATCATCAAAGAGGATTTATTCAAACTATTGACTTCACCTTCTTACTTCAATGAACAGCTAAAGAAGGAAGAGCGCCGAAAGACGTTACTGGAGGTATGCGGTGATCTTACGGACGCCGAGGTCATTCACGGTAACAAGGAACTTGCTTCATTACCAGGTATCTTGGGAGATCGCGACCTTGAGTCACATAAAAAGGTTATCTCTTCCAGATGTACTGTGATTAACAAGGAGATCAAGGAACTGCCGGTGCGGATCAGTGAAGTGCAGCGCCAAATGCCGGATGTTGCGGAGCTGGATGAAGAGCTACTCAAGGAAGATATCGCGATCCTGCGTAATCGGGTGGAATCAGGGGAGGCTGAGCTTTCCCGGATTCTTTCAGGTGGTGAGGTAGCGGTTAAGGAAAAGCGGCTTCGTGAAATTGAAGGCGAGCTGATCGATATCAAGAGTCGTATGCATTCCAATGTGTTGGATAAGTTGGCTCTCAAACGTGATGAAGTGAACCGGATGCATAACGAGTTGGATAAGTACCGCCGTACAGTAGAGGACAAGGAGCAACGTATCAAACAGAATGAGCGCTTAGTTACTGATCGTCGGCAAGAAGCAGATCGCTTGAGAACAGAATTTGCTGAGCTGAAGAGTCTTACCTTCGAACATCCTGAAGGTCATGATGCAAATTGCCCAGCCTGCGGTCAGTCACTCCCAGAAGATCAAATTAAGGCGGCTCACGACAAAGCAGAGGCTGAATTTAATCGTCGGCTAGCGGAGCGTAAAGAGCGTATCAATAATTCCGGAAAAGCAGCGGTGGCTGAAGCTCAGAAATTCGAGCAGGAAATCACTCGGCTACGGGAAGAACTTGAAGGTTTGACTAGTACCCTGAAAACCCTGCAGGCTGAGGTCGCGTCCGCTGATGATCAGCTGACTGTGTTACGTACAGGAGTCAAGGACCCAGTTACTGATCCTGAATATGCCAAGAAGCAGGCTGAAGCTACTCAAGTTAAACAGCAGATTGAAGTATTGAGAACTTCAGGTGAAGATGCTGCTGCAATAGCTCGTTCTGAAATTCGCCAGCAACGTGCTGAGATTGAAGAATTGGAACGAGATCTCACTAAATTCGATGGTGTCCGCCGGGCGCAGATGCGGGTGATGGAGCTAGAGAAACAAGAGCGGGAACTTGCAGCGGAGTATGAGCGCCTGCAGCATGAATTGTTCCTCTGCGAGGAATTCACTAAGACCAAGGTCAGCATGCTGGATGCCAAGATCAACAGCAAATTCAAGCTTGCACGGTTTCGACTCTTTGAGGATCAAATCAACGGCGGGATCAAGGAAGTCTGCGACACGCTTTATAAGGGAGTTCCTTATGATGGTGGGCTCAACAATGCGGCTCGTATCAATATCGGTTTGGATATCATCAATACGCTAGGTGAACATTACGGATTCTCGGCTCCGATCTTCGTAGATAATGCCGAGGCAGTGACGAGGTTGATTGATACAGATGCCCAGGTCATTCGGCTGGTAGTTAGCGAGAAGGATAAGAAGCTTCGCATAGAAACGGCAGCCATACAGGAGGCGATTTAATTGAGTACAGCACAACTTGCTTTAGTAAAACGTGACACCGTCGATGTGGTGGCGGAGAAAGTAAGGCAGTTTCAGGAACGCGGAGAGATTCACTTCCCCGCAAATTACAGTCCGGAGAATGCCATGAAATCAGCGTGGCTTCTCCTTCAAACTGTTCAGGATAAAAATTATAAGCCAGCTCTTGAAACTTGTTCGAAGGACAGTATCGCTAACTCTTTGCTGGATATGGTTGTTCAGGGACTAAATCCATCTAAGAAACAAGGTTACTTCATCGTGTACGGTACAAAGCTCACATTCCAGCGGAGTTACTTTGGGACGATGGCAGTCACAAAGAATGTTACAGGAGCTTCTGACATCGATGCTCAGATCATCTACCAGGATGATGAATTTGAATTCGAAATTGTTCGCAGTCGTAAGAAAATCACAAAGCATAAATCAGCGTTTAAAAACATCGATGACAGCAAGATTATTGGAGCATACTGCACGATCTATTGGGAAGACGGTAATGAGTACACTGAGATTATGACTATGAGTGAGATTCGTCAATCATGGAAGAAGTCGAAGCAAGGTCCCGACAAGGAGAACAGCACGCATAATGAATTCCCTGGTGAGATGGCAAAGCGTACTGTTATTAATCGAGCATGCAAGGCTTATATGAACACCTCCGATGATAGTAGCTTGATCATGAAACATTTCAAGGCACAGGATGAAATGATTGCTGAAGCTGAGGTGGAAGCAGAGATTGCAGAACATGCGAACGGAGAGATTATTGATATCACACCGGAAGCAGCAGTGGATAAAAAGGCTACTGAAGCTCCAACAGCAGAGAAGTCAAAAATTAATGAGACCAAACGACAACCGACTGGAAACAAGCCTCAAGCTGGTAATGATCCTAACAATTTTGCTGGTGATGTACCACCAATTGAACAAGAGATGGAATTCTAATGATCGACATCCAGTGCCTCGGCTCCAGCAGCGCCGGTAACGCCTACCGAATATCGGACGGCTACACCGTGCTTCTGTTGGAAGCCGGTTTTCCTTATAAGTCGATACAGCGGGCGCTTAATTTTGGAATGTCTGACATTGCAGGTTGCCTTATTACTCATGAGCACCTAGATCATAGCAAAGCTGCTCCTGACATTATGCGGACAGGTATTAACATTTACACCAGCGCAGGCACGGCAACTGCTAGAGGGTTAACAGGACATCGCCTGAAGGTCATAAGGGCGTTGGAACAGTTCACGATAGGCACATGGACAATTCTACCATTTGATATTCAGCACGATGTAGAGGAGCCGCTAGGCTTCCTGCTAGCCAATACAGCGGGAGATAAGCTGGTCTTTCTGACTGATACCTACTATTGCCGGCATCGCTTCAAAGGCCTGACTCACATCATGGTTGAGTGCAATTATTCCTTAGATATCGTTAACAAGCGGGTGGCTGCGGGTCACTTGCATCCTGCTCAAAAGAAACGGCTGCTTCGTTCTCACTTCGGATTGGAGAATGTGAAAGAATTCTTGAAAGCCAATGATACCCGTAATGTTGAGGAGATTTGGCTTCTGCACTTATCTGACGGTAATAGTGACGCAGAGCGCTTTAAGAGAGAGATTCAGGAGACTACCGGAGCTCTTGTTAGGGTGGCAGATCGATGATCAACGATAAACCTGTGATGCAGAGCATGATGGGGGAGCGGATCTGGAAGTTGATGAAGGTAGATCAAGAAGAGTTTAAGCGGGAGACACGAGAATACTTCGCGCGAGCTTACCCGGGCTGGACGGTGAAGCGGGTGAGATATCCGATCGTTTACCTCCAGGATGATAGAGATTGATATGAATGATTTATAGGGGATGATTGAATGCCCGAAGGCAGTTACCCGTTTCCGACATACTCAGGGCTTTTGCAGCCACAACATTACAAACAAATAGGCAGCGCGATATGGCTTTTCCTGTGGTGTATCAGCTCCACGACATCGGAGAAGGAAAGAGAGGGAACTGTCTGGGGTATCGTCCTCGGGAACAAGCCGATCCGCAGCAGTGAGTTGGAGGAAACTTTCGGAGTGACCGGAAGAACAATCCGCGATTGGATTAAAAGATTAGAGGAGCATGGTTACATACGAGTGACCCGCGCTCCATATGGACTTATTTTCAGTGTTCGGAACTCAAAAAAGTATCAAAATAGACCGGAAGTAAACTACCACTCTGACGATGGAGATAGGAAAAAAACTTCCGATCTGGAGGATGAAGATAGGAAGAAAACTTCCGATCACCCGGAAGAAAACTTCCGATCTAATAAAGATATTATAAAGATTTTGATTGATAGATGGATTAATGGTTTGGAAGAAGATGATCAAAAAGAGTTGAGTTCAAGATCCGGGGTGCTGACCGCCGCTGTGGGTGCCGTCTCCACAGGCCAAATAGATCTTGATAAACCGACAGTCGAACAGCGTGTCCTTAAAATCGAACAGTATTACATGCAACGTAATGGGCTACTCAGTTCCGTTACTGCCGATTGGGAACATGTTCGTGAGATTGCGAACGAGGCCATGCCGCTGGATCTCGTATACTTTTTCATCGATCTGGCAATTGCCCGGAAGAAAGCTAAACGGAGGAGACCTTCGGACAAGATTCGGACGTTCTCGTATTGCAAAACCGTTATTTATGGCTGCTGGGATGAATTGTCCTCATTTCTTGAGCGGTACCTAACTCCCCCTGCATCTTCACAGCAGGGAACAGTCGCCCTGGGACCCTCAAGAGAGCGTCGAAAAAGCCAACGTCAACAGGAAATTGAAGATTTAGAACAGTTCATCGAGGAGGAGAAGAAGCGTGGAGGTGGTTGAAGTTGCTCAGCTTTATCGAGAGATTAAGAAGCATTTCCCGTTTTTTGATGCTTCCGTCGAAAAGGTAAAAGCAGATTATAAATATCTCAAAGATTTTCCGGCGGAAACAGCCCAAGAGAATATTGATCGCTATATTCTGACTGAAACGGTAGAGCCAAAGATTGCAAACATCCGTGGCCGCCTGGGCGATTTGCAAGATAGCCAGCGCAGCAAGGAAGCTGCTGCAGAACATTTCGCCAATCTCGATGAGTGGGGTTCAAGCGATAAACCACCACCTGAAGGTTACTGGGAAACGGTGAAGCGGAAGCTTCGAGGTGAAACGGATGCTTGATCGTGAGGTTTTTTTAGCAGCAGCAGGAATTGAAATGCCAGTTGACCTTCAAGCCGAGCAAGCGGTACTAGGTGCGTCCTTGATAGACCAGTCGGCTTATGAAGCTTCGGCAGATATATTGCAAGGCGGGGAATTTAGCGACGAAGGACATGCACGGATATACAGAGCGATGCGTCGTCTCAGCAATGCGGAACAGCCTATTGATTTGATCAGCCTGACTTCACAATTGCAGGACAGCGAGGAAATCGACAAGGTTGGTGGGGTTAGTTACCTGTCGAAGTTGGCTCATGCAGTGCCGACAACAGCGAACGCAGCCTACTATGTTGAGCGAGTACAGGAGATGTTCCTTCGTCGTCAAGCGATTGATACGGCCCTAGATCTGCTTCGTAATGCTGGGGAGGAGCAGGATGTTAAAGGGTTCGTTGCAATGGCTGAGACTGCTGTATCTAAACTCTCAGACCAGACGGTTCCAGTACGTGAATTTATTGGGATCAAAGATGCATTGATGCAGGTCTGGGAAGAGGCAGAACAGCGGTATAACGTCCGTGATATAAACCGCGGAATCACAGGGATTGAGTCTGGGTTTATTGATCTCGATAAGATGACTGCTGGATTCCAGAAAAACGACTTAATTATCGTAGCGGCACGGCCATCGGTCGGAAAAACGGCTTTTGCACTGAACATTGCTCAAAATGTCGGAGTACGAGCGAAGGAGACCGTCGCTATCTTCAGTTTGGAGATGAGTGCCGCGCAGCTTGTACAAAGAATGATCTGTGCTGAAGCTCAGATCGATGCCAGTCGTATGCGAACAGGGAAGTTTGAAGGTGATGATTGGGAACGCATGGCGATGGCTGTTGGATTATTGTCGGAGGCGGATATTCACATTGACGATACCCCTGGTATAACGGTGAATGAAATTCGTGCCAAGTGCCGGGGGTTGAAGAAAGAAGGCAAGCTGGGAATGATCGTGATCGATTACCTGCAGCTCATCCAGGGTAGAGGGCGCAGCGGTGCGAACCGGCAGGAAGAGGTATCACAGATTAGCCGAACCTTGAAGCAAATAGCCCGGGAACTTGAAGTGCCAGTTATCGCCTTGTCCCAACTCAGCCGGGGTGTTGAGCAGCGTCAGGACAAGCGTCCAATGATGAGTGATCTTCGTGAATCGGGAGCAATTGAGCAGGATGCAGACATTGTAGCGTTCCTTTACCGTGACGACTATTACGACAAGGAAACCGAGAAAAAGAACATCATTGAAATCATTATTGCTAAGCAACGGAACGGTCCCGTAGGTACTGTGGAACTGGTGTTCATGAAGAATTACAACAAATTTGTAAATTACGAACGAGCGCAGAATGAGCCAGCACCACGGAAAGACATTGCAAAGCGCCAATAGGCGCAGTAAAGGAGCCAATATGGAAGAGCAATTTTACGGGTTTTGCTTCCCGGAACCGGGCGGCTGGCATACACCTTCGGTGACACTGAACACTCCGGAGGAAGTTTATCGCTATACGCAGCTCCATGGTAAGGCAGGGATGTTCCGCGAGGTACGGGTGATAGATGGCGGAGATTCTATCGTCGTACAGATGATTGACGGTCAGTATGTGTGGCCTGAAGAGTGGAAGCAGCTGAATAAGGGGGATGGAGAAAATGAAGCAGGGAAAACGGCCGACGCGACGTCAGAAGGAAACGATCCGGGCCAGTCGGCTTAATCCGGATAATTGGTTGGTTGAACGGGAGACGCCTGCGGAACTGGTATTAATCCCTAAGATCAGTGTCGAAGGGAAGACGAAGAAGCGGACAATCCGCAAGGGTTCCTGATGAGTGGGCGGAATTACTGGCACGTGTATAACCAGATGCGTCGTCATTATATAGATACTGGAGTTACTCAGGGACGTGTGGATCTGCTAGCTGAGTTTTCTGATATGGATCCAACGGAAGTGGATGAGGGTATTGCTGAGTTTGAACTCGCGATCGGTATACGAATGAGGGGAGTCGATCTTAATGGTTGTAAAGAAGCGTAAGCCGATTGATCCATTCTTTCAGGAACAAAATTACTTCGCGGTTGTTGATGAAACTGGAGCGATGGCAGGTATGGTGTACGTGCTTGATACAGCGATGATGCCGGTTAAGCATCGAGGAGGGAAACGCAATGATTCAGTTTACGGTTTACGGAGAACCGGTCGCCCAGGGCCGGCCTAAATTTAGCACTGCCGGTGGATTTCCGAGAGCCTATGATCCCGCCAAATCAAGAGACTATAAGGATTATGTTCGATTGGCTGCCAATGAGTATGCGCCGGCAGCTCTTCTAGATGGTCCGTTAGGTATTGCGGTTACTGCCTATCGTTCCACACCTAAGAGCTTCAGTCAGAAAAAAGCAGCAGCTGCAGAGCGGGGTGATATTCTCCCAGTGACAAAGCCTGATGCGGACAACTATCTGAAAGGTGTTAAGGACGCGCTGAAGGGCATCATCTGGAAGGATGATAGCCAGGTAGTGGACGCATTCGTAAGGAAACGGTACAGCGCACGACCACGCATTGAAGTGAAGATCAAGCAACTCCAATAAAAAAAACTGAGGGGAAGATCGATATGATAAAGGATTATGCAAAATTCAGTGCAACTATTGCAAAAGGAATTAAAGTTGGAGATGCCGATGTTGAAGTCAAATTGCTTGTGCCACTGAGAGTCATGCAGGAGAACTTCTTGTTCCTCAGTAGCAATCAAGGGGAAAAGATCAATGTCTTCCTGGGCGATCCTCAGGCTGCTTTCGATTTCGATGAAGAGGACGGAGATATATACCGAGAAGTCACTGGCCGTCGTGTCACAACTGATGCCTCGGGTGTCGTTATGAGCACAGATAAGATCGGTGAAGATGATCCTGATCAAGGCAAGCTATTCGAACAGCAAAAAGGTGCTTCGGATGGCGAGCAGAAGGACGATAATTTTGAAATTGTTGAACCAGATGCAGAAGAAGAAGGAGCTAATGAAGTTCAATCATCTGAAGAAGATATAAATGCTGGCGGTTCTGATGAGCATTCAGAGGGCGCAGACCTCAAACCGGATTGGCTGAATGATGGAGCTGGAACTGACTGCCAAGAAAACGAGGGTGATCCTGATGAATCAGGAGAACAAGTAAAAGTCGAAAATGGTGAAAGCTCTGATCTTGGAGAAACTGCTGCAGATGAGACAAGTAAGGAAGAACTGGACGCTTTTATCCTTGCTGAACGCCCAATCTTTCCTGAAGTCGAATATGATGGACAACCAATCCCGTTCCCTGTTCTTTTGGAGAAACGTATCAATGAAGATAAAACTTGGCGGGAAATCGCTAATGAAAATGGCATGACCAGTGGGCAACTATCGACCAGATGGACGGCATATCGCAAACTGGCAGCAAAGAAAATGAAGGGTGGAGGAGGAGCAGCGTAAGCTGCTTTTCTCTTACCTAGGGAGGTACCGTCTTGATATTTGCGGTTTATGCACTGGCAATTGATAAATATATCGAAGTGGTTTGGGAAACGGCAGTGAGGAAATATCGGATTGCTCAGTTAAGGACACTCATCGATTTAGCTCTAGATGAGCGAGATGAAGAGGCATTTTACCGGTATTCAACGGAACTAAATAGATTAAAAAAAGGAGGATGAAGAAATAAAGTACCTAATATAGGTGAAGAGGTTGTCAGCCTGGGAGTAATAAAAGAACGGATGGATTAAATCCCATCCGTTCAATCTTCGGTAAGTTTTAACTCCATGAGTTGCTTGCAATGGGGACACTTTTTTTCTAAGGTAAAAGTCTTTTTATCATTAATAGTGAGGAATGAAAGGAGTTGGACAATCAACCCAGGTAAAGATAATCCTGCTAGAAGCAAAGTGAGTCTATTAATTAAAGCTGTGTTTGTGATTGCCTGGTCATCAATGAAAGCTAGAAAAATCATGATGCCAATCAACCCAGTTACTCCTAGTATTGTGAAGATGAATAGGAGTCCGAATACAATCTTTACCCAACGTTTCATTTTTTTAAATATCATTGTATCACCTCAGTTCATAACAGATAATATAGAACTGTTTCTTCATTTTCCCCATTCTGTAGCACGCCATTTAAGCGCATCGGTATGGGGGAGGCTTTTCAAATGATTCAGACTGTTGCGGGTGATGCTTAGAGCTGCAGCAGTATATTCCGAGCTCATCTGTATAGCTGTTGTCTCGGGGTTAAACATAAAAAGACCGGAATCGTATGCGAGATGATGATTTCCACATAGCACTAAACCATTTCGAGGATCATCTGAACCATTATGTTTTTTAGGAATAATGTGTGCCGCCTGCAGAAGCTCCGGTACATTGTTATCACACACGGCACAGTATGGACCATAGCGCTTAAACACGTGGAACTTGAATCTAGGTTGTCCTGGACGGCTCTTAACATTGGCAACCTTTGATTCAGGCTCTGAATCTATAGCAATGAAAGGTTCCTCATCGATGTTTCTATCAACGTTAGTTTCAAATAAATCTTGCGGATTAAATAAGACCAAAAATGTTTTGGTTAGATCATCCCAGGAAACGATTTTACCAAGTTGTACTTTTCGTTTTGTTCCTATGTAAGAGATTACGAAGATTGGAACACCTAACTCTGCTGCATTTTTAGCAGACAGTATCTCATTAAAGTCGGTTACGCCTATACGAGATGTTTGAGGATAGTGATAAATAATCTCGGTCTCAGACAAGTCGTCATCGTAATGACTACCTGTATGAAGCAAAGAGACGGCTATCCCTGCGTCATTGGAGGTATACTTCTTAGTTTCTTTTGCATCACGGTAGATACCGGCTTGACCAGCGAAGAAATTCAACTGACGGAGGACTTGGGGATCAACACTATTGGGATTTGATACTTTGAGAAGCGCCTCCCACATGGAAGAGCGTCTCGCAATTTCTAAGTTTACGGGTTCGGTCATTCAGTTCACCTGCTTATAAGTAGTTCATTTAGTATTGGACGTTCCACCGTTCGATTCCTTCCGACAGGAAGTGAGGAATATGGAGATTTTGGGAAAATAAAGGTTAATTAAGAAAGTGAGGATTTAGTTGTGACAAATAAGCCTTTAACAAATCGCCAAAGTGAGACGCTTGAACTTATAAAGGCCTTCATCGTTCAGAAAGGGTATGCTCCTTCGGTTTCTGAAGTCGCTGATCTCCTGAAGATAAGATCGCGTTCTACTGCGCATTCATTAGTAAAGCAATTAGTAGACAAAGGGTACTTAGTGAAGACGGACAATGAAGTCCGGACATTACGAGTGGTTGGGCAGAAAAATAGTGATTCACTACAGTCACAGGAAGACTTAAGGGAGCAAAATTGGAGGTTACTGCTGGAGAATGTGGAGTTACGGAAGAAGCTTAAGCAGCTTGAAAAATACTGAGACATAAAAAGACCCCCATATCCTTGGTCGGGGCGGGGGTCCAATCTCTTACCTTCATTCGAATTATACCATGAGTGAGGGGATTATCTTGGGGAAAAGCGACAAATTAGCAATCCAACTGGCTTTTGACATCCTCCCGATCGACGAAAAGGAAACCCGTCGCCGGGTAGAAGAATATCTGGAGACGGTTCGTGTGTACCGGCAGATTGGCTTTGTACGGCGCCAGGCCGCATTAACGGCCAGTCCTGAGCCAAGGTATCATGGATCAACCAATGCGATCAGCCGGACGACGGAGAATATAGCTATATGGAATACAGATAGGGGAGCAGAGTTGGAACAAAAGTCTAAACTACTCGATTTGGCAATGGGGAGGCTTAAGAAGGTAGAGCGAGAGATCATAGAGCGGAGGTATATGGATTATGAGGATGAATATGATTCTATTCTATGTGGTGAAATGGGGATGAGTGATCGAAAGTATCGTCGGGTGAAATCAAGAGCGATATATATTTTAGCTTGCGCTCTTGGATTAGAAGTGTTGTTCGAGGATAAACAGTAGAAAGGAAAGGTGAATAGAACGTCGAAATATGTAGTAGGAAATGGAAATATACTAGGAGGTGTTACTTCTGATTAACGAAGACTTCTTTAACTCATATATACTTCAACTAAATGATATTGAGATGTTTTCTCAGATAGTTGACATAGGATCAACTGTTTCTTACAGTACCCGCAATAAGATAATCCATGGAATGGATATCAATGAGGAACGAGATCTTCCAGAAAAAATGTTGTATTTAGGTAACTTTGTTGAAGTTCAAGAAAAAAAGGGCTTCCCGTTTTTGTATAATCTCTTGTCAATTCGAATTTGGACTTTGTTAGAAGCGTTTGTCGATGAGTTTTTGATAAAGTTAATACTCGAAGAAGAAAACCTTAGGTCGATTAAAGAAATTGAAAAACTCAAAGGAGAGTTATTAAACTTTATTTATAAATCCAGATATGAACAAGCTGACTTTATACTTGAATTATTAAAAAGCGATCAAAAGAATGTTACTGGTTTTGGGGTGAACAGGTTTGAATCTTTGCTTAAAATTTTTGGTCATGATGGACAGGTGGAAGAAACGGTCAAACGCCAATTAATGGAGTTATCTCAAATTAGAAATGTTTTGGTTCATAAAAATGGTAAAGCTGATGGTCGCTTGGTAACTAATTGCTCGTGGTTAGGAATTAATGAGGGTGACGAAGTGAATTTAGATATGGGTCATTTTATTAGGTATATGAGTTCGGTACATTGGTACATTCTAGAAGTCTTTAGAAGGCATTTTA
>NZ_CDRJTB010000103.1:0-14586 GCF_976954365.1 Paenibacillus sp. Marseille-Q9583 | reverse complement strand
TGTTTTCTATTTTCAAAATCATCTGTTGGTGATGCAATAACTACGAGGTCTGAATAATTTGATAATTCCGATAATGTGCCATAGCTTTCATATTGCGTTTCAACGTTAATCTCATTTTGATTAGAAGTATCTGTGTTTAAGGAAGCCATTAACGCAGGTCCTCCATAGAGTGATCTTAACTCACTGAGGTCGTAGCTTGAAGGAGTATTGATGTCTCTATTGAGAGATGGATTATTCCCTTCAGTCATTAGCGATGTACTAAGTTGAGCACTTGCAGTTGTGTGTGCTAACCCAAGTGAATGCCCCAGTTCATGAGCAGTAGTATGTCTAATTCTTGTTGACGTAAAATTAACACCATTATTGTGATTTTGTAATTGATTATGATATACCGAAACAACAGAGCGGCTATAAGAAAACCAATCTGGATCTACATTTATACCTAGATCATTATACCAAAGATTCCGTCCATATAAACCTATTTCCGTTGTAGTTCCAACATAATACCTGTCTACCTGACCAGAATTATTTAGTGTCTTGGAAATAGAGACGTTTGCATTTCTTCCATTCCAAGTAGATACAGCGTGATCAAAATGACTTGTGTAACCATATGATGATATAGATGAATCATACCAAGCTTGAATACGACCATTGTCATTGCCACCTCGTGGACTATGAGTGTCAGCACTGACAATAGAAGAGAATAATAACGACGTACTTAAAATAGATAAACCTGCAATAATTTTCCACATCTTTACCTTCAGATGTGGAATTATTTAACTGCAGTACTAATATAGCATATAAACCGAAAAAAATGAGATATTCGATCATAAATGGGTAATAATACCTATTAAGCGTAATCTATGGGATTTTTATCCATAAACCAGAGCAATGATTTTGATTCATAATTATTAGATGTTCGATAATTTAATTTTCGATCACTCCTTTTTTATAAAATGTTGAGTGTACAAATGTAGCTAAAACTTGCTATTTTTATTGAATCTTGCATGCGTTATAATACAGGATACAAAGAATCCCCGATGATATGCTATCATAAGTGATTCTTTGTATTTTCAATGCTTCCAAGTTTTTATTACCTTACCAGGTAAACCTCATCTTCATAGATTGGACGGCAACTGCCGTAACGAGCGTTAAAATTATCAATATGAACGACAATACTATTAGATTCATACAACTCGTTAAGAACAGTTGAGATCTGAAAGCTGCCATTTCATTTGCATTCATTTGCTGCGGTTGATACGCCTTAAGCCCACAATTATGAGAAGGTGGAAGAGCATACTTCGCATCGATAGGGTATACCGAGTTATTAGCTAGTAAAGTGACTTCTCCTGCTTTCTTAAGATCTACAACGACTTGACCTAAATACCCACTTTCCAAATTGTCTAAGACTTCTTCTGGAGTCCGTTCTTCCTCCGTCTTATCCACTGGAATAAACACTCCTTCAATACCGGCATCGATGTGGATCAAATCGACGGTTTTATCTAAGTACTCATTCATGATGTTTCGTGAATAGTCGTAGGGTAAGCCCCAAGCGCCTTGTACACACTAATGTACAGGTTTCTCAAGCTTGTTGATGACTAATTCTCCTTTGCTTTTCTTATAGGCAACTGCAAGAGAGCCATTGAACCTACTATTGGCGAACCTTACTTGTCGAATTCCTCTATTTATTGGCAAGTTGATAGTAGTTATAAACCTCAGACAGTTGCATTATATATTCTTATATTTCCGAGTTCATCCAAGTTAATCAGGGATTTGTTATGTCTAGCTTTCCAACGGCCATCAATTCCAATTAACATGTACCCGTTCTTGAGAAGAAAATCTCTTACTCTATCGTGAGGCATTCGCAGTACATTTCCATTGAGTTTTTTACTAAGCCTCTCTTTGTAGGAATGGCTGCGTAGCAACCAAATATTTTTATAACTCACCAAAAACATCACAGCGAGGATAAGTGTAGCGATATCAATCACGTCATCCGCTAGCATTATCATTTTTTACGACTATAACGGTCCAAATAAAGATATGGTTTGAGCCGTTAGAATTAGGGTTATGTTTCTTTTCCAATTGTCATTAATAGTTTGCATTAGCTTATTTAACTCCTTTATTTCTGGTTTCATCACCTATGTTAAGCACACGATCAACCCATCCCTTATAAAATTGTTCTTCATGAGAAACAAGAATCACAGTTCCACCAAATTGGATTAGAGCTTTCTGTAAAGCATCTTTCGTTTCAGCATCTAAGTGATTGGTCGGCTCATCCATAATTAGAAAGTTATATTCTGACAGCAGTAATAGGCACAGCTTAACTTTAGATTGCTCTCCGCCGCTGAGTGTACGTATTGACTGTGTTACAAGGTTATCTTTAACAACACACTGCGCTAGATAGCGACGTATTTCCTTTACAGTCAGTTTGGGATCATAAGCTGAAATCACCTGAATAGGTGTCATTGTATCGTCTTCCCAAGTTAAATCTTGCTCGAAATACCCCACTTTAACTTGTTCTGCGAACTGGAACCTACCGGTAATCCCTTGGATCTCTCCAACCAACGTCTTTAGTAAAGTTGATTTCCCGATTCCGTTGAACCCCGTAATCACGAGCTTTTGTCCACCGCGAATGGAGAACTTCAATTTAGGCAACAAAGGCTTATCGTAACCTACGACTAAGTGATCCACTTTAAGCGCTACTTGTGACATGCACGGAAGCTCCTTAAAGCGAATAGACGCTTTGGATACAAATGTCGGAGCAGCGATTCGATCCATTCTATCCAGCTGTTTCTGGCGACCACGGGCAATTTTGGAATTAACACCTGCACCGTTTTTTCGAATGAATTGCTCAGTGGTTTCGATTTTTTTCTGCTGTGCAATATATTGCCGGATATGACTCTCTCGTAAATGTTCCTTCTGCTTCACAAAATCTGAGTATTTCCCGTGGTATTTTTTAATCGTTTCGCCCTCAATATCGCAAATACTAGTGGATATTTTATCGAGAAAGGCATAGTTGTGAGACACTACAATGAACGCTTGATTGAATGCAATCAAATACTCAGCGAGCCAGTTAACATGTTCCTTATCCAAATAATTGGTTGGTTCATCGAGTAATAACACATCAGGTTGTTCAAGTAAAAGCTTGGCCAGAATGACTTTCGTCCGCTGCCCCCCGCTTAACTGCTCGATGGGACGGTCGATTCCAATCGCGTTGATCCCTAGACCGGTAACCATCTTACTGATGTTGCTCTCCATTGAATAATAGTCTAGCGCTTCTAATCGTTCCTGGTAGTCTGCTGCCTTTTGTAATAATGTTTCGTTGCCAGTAACAGCGCACTCTTCATAGAGCTCATTTATTTTTCGTTCTAGTTCATATAATTCTGAGAAAGCCTGTCTTAAATAATTATGAACCGTACAGTTTCCATCCATGACAGCATATTGATCGAGATGACCGATTGTAATATTGGGCTGCCACTTTATCATTCCATCATCCGGGATCACTTCGCCTGTCAAAATGCTAATAAACGTACTTTTTCCCGTCCCATTCTGGCCAACCACACCTACATGATCACCCTTGTACAATTCCATAGAAACATTCTTGTATAGAACCTTATCGCCAAAAGAATGTGATAAATTTGAAACCTCAAGTAAACTCATTTCCTATTCCTCTTTTCTGAAATTAGTGAAGAACGCAAAAAAAGCAGAAGACACTGCACCCTTAGGTGCAAGCCTTCTGCTTGTCAGTACACGAATGAACGGCACAAACATATAAATGTCAGTGTAGAAACTGAGCAATATAACACAAAAGGCTGTAGACGAAAATTGTCTACAGCCTCTTAATCATTAACATCGAAAGATAGCATAACCAAATAAGCATGATATTTCACGCTAAATCGGATTCGTTATCATTCGATGATATAAAAGCATTACGCTTTTGATTAAGCTCCGGACAACGTTTCATCGTTTGTATCCGTTTGTTCGGAGCAGCCTCTGGTATATAACTTTACAGTTTCTACATGAATCATAGTAAACCATCCCTTCGTTTGGTAACAGTTTAAAACGCATCCCGTTACTTGTCAACTTAGAACGGGACATCATACTTGTTTTTGGTCTCTAACAGTTGAATAACTTCTTTTGCTTTTTGTATCGCTTCTTCTAACGAATAGATTAAACGATCTGTTACTGTAACAATATCTTCGAACTCTCCAGGCGTATCTAGTATTTCTTTGATGCTTAGTACCTTCGACTGTTCTGCTGTATTTATTAGTCGAAGAATAGCATTCAATGAATAGTGTGCTGCTCGCAATGTACGAATAATCTTCATTCTATTTAATTCTCGTTCAGTATATATGCGATAACCATTCGGGAGTCTAGGAACCGTTAATAAACCATTTCTTTCCCAGTTACGTAGGATCTCAGGCGATAAATTCAATAACTGAGTGACTTCAATCCGAGTATAAGTCTGATTAGACAATGACTCATTGCCACTGAGCCATTGTTCAACCAATTGAATCGCTTCTAAAGCTAATTGATATTCTTGTTTAAGATGAGCCAAATAGACATGAGCAAGTTTAAAAGCCAGCTTGAAGTCGCTCTTACCACTGGCTTCTGCAATTGCACGTGCTTTTGCTCGACTATGACCTTGAATAATTTCACAATGAAAAGCTGTTCTTGCTACTTGGAGTTGAAATAAATGGAGCTCTGAAAAAACTCGATATCCATTTTCTGCACGAGAAACTGGAGAAATATACTTCCACTCTTCATAAATGCGAACGGTATTCGGATGTACGTTAACAAGACTCGCGATTTCTTTGGTGCTATACATCCGTCCCCCTCCTTCACTTCCATTTAAAAAATTTGATAGCGCCACCTAAACCAACCAATATACATAAACCAAGAATTATAATGCTAATGAATAAGTGCTGAATAGGCTCTCCAATCGAAACTTGTTTTAGTAAATGGATGCCATGTGAAAGTGGTAAAATATCCATTAACCATTGGAAAAATCGCGGCATAATCTCATACGGAATCGTCGCACCCGAAAATAGAAGCATTGTAAAGTAGGCAACTGAACTCCATAAATTTGCAGACCTTTGATCAGGAACGACACTGCCGATAAGAATCCCAATACTGTACATCGTACACACTACAAATGCATAAGTGAGGAGAAAGACTCCCCATGAACCGCCCATTTCATAATCAAATAATAAAGTATATACAGCAGTTACGCCAATAAATGAAACAAGTGCTGAAGATAACTGAATAACGACTTGTGCAAATAATATGTGTAAAGGGGACACGGGTGTTACTTGGAATCTTTTTAAAATCCCCCGGTGGCGATAGTCAGCAATGGTAAGGGGTACACCCATCACGCCTGTTGCAAGTACCCCTATACAAATGACAGCAGGGTACGAGAATTCAAACATGGATGCTCCGTTGGCTGGCACTTCTTTACTCATGACATATCCGAAAAGAGTCGCCAAAATGATCGGGAGTATGATCCCGAATATAAGTATATCCATGCCTTTCCAAACAAGCTTACCCTCTATTTTTAGTAGTGTCCAAAATAATTTCATTCCCATTCCTCCTCACCTGAAAAATATAAATAAGCATCCTCTAACGTTGCATGTCCACTAAGCTTTATAATTTCTTGAACAGAACCAAACGCGACTGTTTTCCCATCTCTTAAAATGATTAAATGATCGCAGAGAGCTTCTACTTCGTCCATGTAATGAGAGGTGAGTACAATCGATAGTCCTTTTTCTTTCATAGTTAAAAGCTGTTTCCATAGCATTTTACGCGCTTTAGTATCAAGACCCGTTGTTAATTCATCTAAAAAGACGAGCTGAGGATTGGGCAAGAGGGCCAACAAAACGGCTAACCGCTGCTTTTCACCACCAGAAAGCGACTTCACTAACTGATTTTTCTTTTCATGTAATCCAAAGGTTTGGAGTAAGGGATCGATAGCTTGTGGTTTTTTGTACAAAGCACGCCATTGAATACAAGCTTCTTCTAGGGTTAGGCGATCTTGAAAATTCGTATCTTGAAATTGCACACCAACTTTTTGAAACACTTCCTTTCGTTCAGTGATCGGTGATTTCCCAAGTAATACAAGCTCTTGGAATTCACTTTTTTCGATGCCTAGAATTGCAGCAATACTCGAAGACTTCCCAGCACCATTTGCACCTAATAAACCGATTACTTCTCCTTCACCTAAATGAAAGCTTAAATCCTGGACAGCCACTTTATCTCCGTATCGTACAGAGAGATCCTTTACGGATAAAACCATATCCCCACCTCATTTCAGATATTAGGTTTACACTATATCAAATGAAGTAAAGGCTGGTGGTATATTGGAGGGTTTGTTTTTTGAAACAAAAAAAGAGGAGGTCAGCTCGTATTACGAACTAACCGCCCTCTGTCAGGTGCTTTTATTTTCAAAAATCCAACAAATTTATTTTCTTTTTTTAACATTACTTATTCTAGTCCCTTGAGGAATTGAAATGAACTGGCTCTTCGATACACCAATAAGCTGTGAAGTATAAATACTACTATGTCCGGAGAATAAATAACTCACCATACAAGCGATGAACATGTATACAGCACCCTCTGAACCAAATAGCTCAATCCCCATTAAAAAGCAAGCGATAGGCGTACTGGTAGCTCCACAGAAGACAGCAATGAATCCGAGAGCAGCCAGAAACGGTCCATATACATGTAAAATGCCAGCCAAAGCATTGCCTAATGTGGCTCCAATCGCAAATAGCGGAGTAACCTCACCACCCTGAAATCCTGTTCCTAAAGTAAAGGCGGTAAAGATCAGCTTCCATAAAAAAGCGAAAGGAGAGACATCTCCCTCAAAAGAATCCTTGATTAATGGAATTCCGAGGCCTAAGTAATCACGGGACCCTACAAGGAATACTAACGCTATGATAATCAACCCACCTACTACACCTTTTATCATTGGATTGCTTATCATTGCGGTGAAGGTTCTTTTTAGAAAATGAGTCAGTTCACTAAAAAGCATACTCACGAGACCAAAAATTACAGAGGCCAATACCACTTTTAGAATAATCATTAAACTTAAGGCTGGAAATTCATTCACTACATAGTGAGTATGATGAACGCCCCACAATCGAGTGGTGACCAGATCACCAACAAAGCTAGCCACAAAACATGGAAGTAATGCCTGTTGGCTAATAAGTCCAATGGTTACTACCTCTAGACCAAATAAGGTTCCAGCCAGCGGTGTTCCGAAAATAGAACCAAAGCCTCCGCTAATCCCGCACATTAACAGTATTTTGCGATCTAACGGGCTGATTTTGATTAATTTCCCAAACCACTCCGCGAGGCTTCCTCCCATTTGTACAGCTGTTCCCTCCCGTCCGGCAGATCCACCAAACAAGTGAGTGACCAGTGTTCCTAACAATACTAAGGGTGCCATACGTAATGGAATGGTCTCTGTACCATCCTGAATTTGTTCTATAATAAGGTTATTTCCTTTAGCGCTGTTTTTTCCGTAACGCATATATAAGAAACTAACAAATACTCCCCCAAGAGGCAGCAAATAAAGTAGCCATGGATGCTCTAAACGTACATCTGTTACATAGTCTAAGCTTTTCAGAAAGAAAGCCGAGGCAGTTCCCGATAAGAGTCCAACCACACTTCCGAGTACAATCCATTTGATAAATGTACTCCAAAGTGCAAAATGACTTCTTTTCTTCACGAATTCATGCCATCGTGCAGACCATTGATTCATAACAGCAACTCCCAAAGTCAGTATAAATTAGTCTCTGGCAACAAAACAGACTCCTACCAGTGAAGCTCACTCTGGTAGGAGTCATTAGTCTGAAGAGACGGTTGTGGCGAACTCCATCGCCTTGTTATATGTTATTCTTAGTCCTCAGAATCTACGTTATGATACACTTGTTGAACATCTTCTAAATCTTCTAAGGCATCAATCAATTTCTCGAATTGAGCTTGTGCATCTTCAGGAAGTGTTACATAGTTCTGTGGCAGCATGTTAAGCTCAGCAACAGTAAATTCAGTGACTCCTGCATTCTTAAATACTTCTTGTACAGCATGGAACTGATCAGGTTCAGCGTACACGATAACCGCTTCATCCTCTTCTAGAACATCACGTACATCAAGTTCTGCATCGAACATCATCTCAATCACTTCATCGGCAGTTTTACCTTCTACACCAATAACAGCCGTAGAATCAAACATGTAGGCTACAGATCCACTGACACCCATATTCCCGCCATTCTTACTGAATGTAGAACGGATCAAAGGCGCTGTACGGTTAACGTTATTCGTAAGCGCATCGACGATGATCATCGAACCGTTAGGTCCAAATCCTTCGTAACGAAGCTCTTCATAATTCTCATCGCCGCTGCCTTTGGCTTTATCCATCGCGCGGTCAATAATGGCTTTTGGTACATTGTAAGTTTTTGCACGTTCTAATACAACCTTCAAGGCCCGGTTTGCTTCTGGATCGGGTTCACCTTTCTTGGCTGCTACATAAATCTCAACACCAAACTTTGCATAGACGCGACTTGTGTTGGCGTCTTTGGAGGCTTTCTTTTCCTTAATATTATTCCACTTACGACCCATATTGTTCCCGCTCTCTTTCAACATGAATTAAAAACAATTGTTACTTATTATACCCTTGATTAATAGCTCTAGTAAAGTGCGCTGGTAGGTTAATCCTCTAAGCTGTCATAATACACGCATAAAAAAGGCCCCTAAATCAAACAGGAGCCTTCTAAAAACTTATTTTAATTATACCCAAACCTCTTGGGCTGTTTCAATTACGAGACGTATTTTATCCCACTGTTCTTCTTCGGTTAGGATATTACCTTCCTCGGTTGAAGCAAACCCACATTGAGGACTTAAGCAAAGCTTCTCAATATCTACATATTGCGCCGCTTCTTCAATACGCGCTTTGAGCTGCTCTTTGCTCTCAAGACCACCATGTTTCGTAGTTACTAGTCCCAATACCACAAATTGATCTTTAATAAATCGTAAGGGTTCAAAATCGCCCGCCCGCTCATTATCATACTCCAAGAAAAATGCATCCACTTTAGTATTCGAAAAAAGCTCTTCGGCCACAGGCTCATAACCACCAGCTGCGAACCATGTGGAACGGAAATTACCTCGGCATACGTGAAGCGCGATCGTCATATCATCTGGACGATTGGCAATGCTCTCGTTAATCAGCCTAACGTAATCCTTAGCCAACTGATCTGGGTCTGTACCTCTGCTTCGTAAATGCGCCCGATGTCTACCACTACACAGCGTTCCCCAAGTTGTATCGTCTAACTGGAGGTAACGGCAGCCTGCATCATAGAACGCTTGGATTGCAGTTCGGTAAACAGCAATAATATCTTGGAATAGGGTTTCTTGATCCGGGTAAACTTCATTCCCGTTAAAATCCTCCACAAAGTGAAATAAAGCAGGTGAAGGGATCGTCATTTTCGGAATTCGGTCTCCAGTCATTTGCTTCAGTGCAATAAATTGCTCGATCATCGGATGATCTTCAAAGGCAATCCGGTCCACGATTCGAAAAGATTCCGCGCGCTGAGCCGCTTCTGCTCTTCCTTGATTTAAGTTAATCTTCTCAGTCCCTTTAATCCCTACAAAGAAATCGAGATGCCACCAGGAACGGCGAAATTCCCCGTCTGTGACCGCCAATAAACCCACTTCTTTTTGCAGTTCCAGTAGTTTGGCGATTTCAATATTCTCAATTTCATGAAGCTGACTGCCCGTGATTTCACCATTGTCATATTGGAGGCGGGCTGCTTTTATCTCATCCGTTCGTAAGAAGCTGCCAACGATATCGTAGCGAAAGGGTGGAGCATTTCTCTGGGTGCCAATTACGGGTCTAATCATACCGATCCTCCTACTGCTATAGTAAAAAATGATTTAGATCAAAATAACTTCCTGAAACCAGGTCATTCAAAATCTCGATATACTTAGATGCCATTACACTCGGTCTGCGATCTTTATGCGCTATCCAGCCAACCGTAAATACTTCATTGCTCTCAAAAGGAATCGTCTTCAGTCCATCACCATTTAGATCAGACGCCAGAATTCCTGTGCCTACCGTATAGCAATCCGTACCCATTAATAAATTGGTCAGTGTCGCTCGGTCATTCACCTTAATATTCTTCTCAATTTGTGAAAAGCTTAACATTTCCTCTGAGAAATGCAGTGAATTGTTCTCCCCCTGTTCAAAAGTGATATAAGGGAATGGCACAATATCATCCTGAGTAATAACTTCCTTACGAGCCAGCGGATGTCCGGTTCGAACATAAAGATGCGGATCGGTATTAAAAAGTGGTGTGAATTTCAGATTGCCATCACTAAACAGTTTATTCATATGCTTATAGTTACTCTCGTTAATATAAAGAATTCCTAAATCACTGCGCAAGGTACGTACGTCTTCGATAATCTCGTAGGTTTGCGTCTCTCTCAAACTAAAGTTGTATTCTGAGACGTCATTGTGCTTCATGAGATTTACAAAGGCGTCAACCACAAAGGCGTAGTGCTGCGTAGAGATGGAAAAATAGATCGGACTACGCTTTTTCCCCGTATAACGATTCTCCATAAGCTCCGTCTGTTCAATAATTTGGCGGGCATAACCCAGAAATTCCATTCCCTCAACGGAAATACTGATTCCACGGTTGGTCCGCTCAAAAATCGTAATCCCCAGTTCACTTTCTAACTCTTTAATGGCATTGGACAGGCTCGGTTGAGAAACAAAGAGCTTCTTTGCCGCCTCATTCATGGAGCCACTATTTGCAATTTCGATAGCGTAGCGGAGTTGTTGCAACGTCACTCCTATTCCCCCTGTTCCAGACCTGTTAGTTCTGTATTCTGTTTCATGCTAGGTGATATCGTAGCATATTTTCATATGGCAATCCAAGATAATCCTATCTTATTTACGTATTAAGAGTGCTTTAGCGTGTACGCTTCTTAGCAGCATCAATTTTGGAGGGGTCAAGTCCCTTCCAAATATTCGGCATATCGACTTGCTCAGGGTGCTCAAACACAAGAAAAGCCGTAGGTAAATATCGTTCCCCATATTGAGAGGATGGCTTGTTCATAATCTCGTTGTCTTTTACCAGTACGGTAGAAGAACCCCCATCCAAATTGGCAGCAATCACTGCTCCATGCTTAAGAAGGATTTGCTGCACATCGTATAGATTTGCCCCAATACTATAAGTAGGTTGTCTTCCATCAATAATAACAAATATAATCGCTCCGTCAGCTCGCTGGCCCATCGCTGTTCTTGGTGCAATTCCCCAACCTTCAGCCGCGTTCTTAATCAATCCTTTTCCATTGACGATTAAACGAGGGCTAAAGGTTACTGCCTCCTGAACACCCATTTTACTAATCTCGTCTAAAGTATAATTTCCAGCAACCATCTTCCCTTGTTTATCAAGACCTACGATTTGCGTGGATTTCTTGCCACCGAGACCGTTGTAATATAACTGTCCTTGTGAGATCACAATACCGATAGGTTTAAATCCGTTACCTTTCCAGTTGGGGTCAGCGAATCCACCACCGTTAACTCCAGCGATAGCACCTGTGCGCTTCACCATACTAGTTACTTTCTCACCTGATCCTACCTTATCCGGAATTCCCAAACGGACTTTAGTAGGATCATTAACGATCATGACATATCCGGAATATCCAGTACCTGATACATTTTCTATCTCGACCAGTGGTTTCTCTTTTACTTCTGGTTCAGGAGTGATGGTATGTGTATCCTTTTCGACCCCCATCTCTTCAAATTGGGCGCTATATTCAGTCACTCTGTTCTTTAATCCGTCCTCACCAATAATATATTTAGCCATGTAGCGGTGCTGTGTTGTAATCAGTGTATCAGCGATTGAATAGCGGAGATTTTTAGCCGAAGGTGCAAAGTAAAACCAACCGCCTCCAGCAATCAACAAAATTAAGCAGAATAAAAACACTTTGGATAGTGTTCGGAAAAAGCTCCGTTTCTTACGTTTTTTTGTTGGCTTTTTTTTGCGTACGGTGGAACGTTGAGGTATTGATGAAGTGCTCACTTCTTTTTCCTCCCTGACTATTTCGGAATTTGAAAATAAATGTCTAACTTTATCATAGACGATAAAATCCATGAAAAGTTTCTGTTAAGGGAATTACTAGTTATACGTAAGTTTCTGAGCATACACAAAAATATCGCCGTACGATTCTCATCATACGACGATGATTGTTAGTTCTCTTTTATAATTTCGCCATTATTTGTGGTCTCTTTATTCGCTGCAATATATAACAAATGAAGAATAGATTTATTCCCAGCAAAATAATCATAATCCCTGCTGACCATTCTAATGGATGCTGTACACAAAATGTAACCAGTAAAGAGGGTACCATCGTCAAGAAGCTTAGTGCTGAAGCAATATGTAATCCTTGTCTAGGCTTTTGCATTACCATGGATAATATTCCAGTTATAAAGATCATGAATATGCAAATCAGAAGATTATCAAAGACTAATATACTTTGTGCTGTTGAGAACCAAATGAGGCTGGTTTCATGCATGAAAACATATTGGATGAAGTTTGCGCTCAGCCAAGTAAACAATGACGATACTACCAGCATTACTAGTGAAATCAGGATTGCAATCATACTCTTCCCAATGAACATTGACTCTGTTCGTATTGGCGTTGACAATAAAGATTCAAAGGTCTTATATACTTTTTCTCCTCCAATCGAATATGAGATCATATTTACTGTTATACGAGGCACACCTAGAGCCATAATGATGATTGGATAATAAAAGTTCAATTTTCCAAAATAAATATAGGCTAGCATCGTAAAGATGGCTGGTGCAACGATTAAGAAAAGCATGCTAAACCGAAATCGCTTTAAAGCTACGAAATATTTCCATTCATGATGAAGTACACTAGATATTTGTGATTTCATCAGAAACACCTACCTTTTTATATGACTCCCCAAAAATACGAACGATCCATTTTCTTAACTTTTATAAAGATAAAATAAGAGTTAACCCCCATCAAAACGACTAAAAATACTGCTGATAGTAAATAAGTAGCCACCATCAAGTGCTGAGTAAATAAATTAATAAGAATAACAATATAAATGTAAATCGGATAAAAAACTACGGTTAGCTTACTATTCGCCATCTGGATATCATCAGAAGTAATGGATCTATCTACTCCTATTAAAGTGACGGTTAATAAAATTTGAATAAATAGAATCAACATACCTACCCATTCCCAAGAATTTATTTGAAAATGTTCTTTTGTGAAACTCTTCACTAATAGCATTAGAATGAATATGGATAAATAATAAACTCCACTGCTAACGAAGCAATACTTACATTTTCCATAGAATAGGCTTTTGCTCTTAATTGGTGAGGATAATAATGTTTCTATCGTTTTCATTTCTTTCTCGCCCGCAAAGCTGTTGGCTGTCCATTGCTTTAACAGAATAAGTGGAAATAAGATTGATCCGCTCAACAAAACAGTATCGTTCATTCGAAATAAAGGAGCAACGATCCCTATGAGAATTACAGCACATAAATGAAAGATCAGGGCGCCTTTATCCTTGAAATACTCTTTTATCTGCATCCTAAAGACGATTTCTATTTCATTCATTTGGTTTCTCACCATTTTCTACCTGCATATACAGCTTTTCGAGGTCAAATTCCTTAGTTTCAATATTCTTCACATCTATCTCTAATGAGGCTAACACTTTAATTAAATTCGAAATCGCAATATTTTCTGTTAGATCAACGAGAATCGTGTTTTTTTGAACCTTGTATTCAATATTTATTGCAAGACTAGACAATGCCTTATGAAGACGTTCCAAATCAGCGGACAAATCTTGGTTGCAGCTAATACGGAGTTTACTACTGGCTTGCTCTTTCAATGCTGCCATTGTGTTAGTATAAACGTTTTTCCCATGTCGCATTATTGTGATCTTATTACAGATCTTTTTTACTTCTTCTAAATTGTGTGTGGTCAAAATAATGGTGGCCCCATACTTCTGTGCTAGATCATGCAGCATTACTCTTAAATGATCGATGCTTACTGGATCTAGTCCATTCGTGGGCTCATCTAATAGAAGGATTTTGGGTTTGTGAAGTAAGGCTCTAGTTAAAGCGACCTTCTTCTTCATCCCTGTAGAAAAGCCCTTAACAGGCAAATGCTTCTTATCTAGTATTTCAAAATCACTCAACAGCTCGTCTATTCGTTTGTCGTAATCACTACGTCTCATACCATATATTTGAGCAAAATAACTTAAGTTATCATACACACTCAAAGGCTCATATAACCCAACGTCTTCTGATAAAACACCACACATTTTACGAACAGTGTCACCCTCTAGTTTAGGATTACAACCAAATACTGCTACTTCTCCCTCATCAGGCTCTAAAAGTCCTAATAAGAAACGAAGAGTCGTTGTCTTCCCAGCTCCATTATGTCCCAATAAGGCGTAAACATCTCCCGCCTGAATGGAAAGGCTCAATCCATTGATAGCATTTACACGCCCGAATGTCTTTTTCACATCTTTCAGTTCAATTTTCCG
>NZ_CDRJTB010000102.1:0-15295 GCF_976954365.1 Paenibacillus sp. Marseille-Q9583 | reverse complement strand
CCATACGCAGCGCAAGATCAGCGCTGCACCACAGAGAATGAAAATGGGTAAAATCTGTCAATACTTCTACTAGGGCTGGGAGAAGAAGGTCTATGAACTATGGTGCCATTAGAGCCCAACCGTAATCGATATTGAGAACACGTTATACAAGAAGGGACTCTTACAGGATTTAATTTAACCTTTAAGAGTCCACAAGATTATTATAGTAAGTAACTCGCCTCATTTTACTCGTTCATACGGACAAAATCTTTAAAATACAAAACCCTCAGAGGTCACTAAGAAAGGTGACCTCTGAGGGTTTTATTCATTTAATCTAATAATAGTAACAATGAAGTAATTAATAATGAACTTTTTATTCCTTTATAGATTCCTTAACTTTAAATTAAGATCAGATTGATAAATTTCTTTGAACTGCACGTTCTTTAACCTATCACTTAGTTTAACTGACCTCATGATTTCTTCACGGGTCGAAAGCTCACACCTCAATCCAAAAATTATCTCTGTGATTTCTCCTTCAATTGGGTGAGAACCAAACGCCTCTTTAAGTCCACGCCATTCTGATTCATAGTCCCAAGTGTCTATTTTTGTTGTCAGTACCTTTTGAATAGAAGGATCATCAAAAGTGATTTCAAGTGAATTATGTGTGTCATACATTTTTAATGTTGCATTATAATGCTTCAAATCCATGCTAATAGGCATTGACCTAGGAATATATGTAACTGGTTTATACGCCTCTGCTGAATAATTACTTACTCCTATAGCAATTCCTTTATGCTGAGCCGCATAATGTGCCCATAAAAGGTCATTTAAAGGATCCGAGCTTAAGCTCAGTACTCCTGCATTATTAATAACTTTATCAATTGATTCTATAAATTCAGCAGGTTTTGAAAATTGCCGACCAATGTGTTGTTTTAATTGACAATTAAGGTACCTATGCTTCCTATCAATATCCCAATATTCTTTCTTTTCAAATACATCTAAAACTTTCTTTCTAAATTTTTCAGCTTCAGGATTTGGAGATGGAGAAAACAAAAAACCAGATAGCTGATTTTGTTTATGCCTATTAATAAATGAATCTGCTAGCAATTTCGAAATTTGCTTACGGTATCCCTCATTAGGATCATTTAAGTCCTTAACTTTAGAGTACCAAAAACTATTTTCCGAAAAAATTTTCATAGTAAACTCATTAATATCACGAAACTTATATAAAACTCCCATCAAGCTCTGCCCTCCAACTATTGCTATTCATATTATTATAGCTAATGGATATGTATTGGTGCAATGAACTTGTTTACAGCAGTAGAACGGCTCCTATTACTCTCTTTTTAAAGTGGTGCTCAAATGAATCCATATAGTACAATCAAAAGTTATATTGCCATCCGCTAAGAACGAATTTTTCATTCATCCTGTTTCTTACCCTTTTAACCAAGTTTTTTAATCCCTAGGCACAAAGACAAAATGCGAGTCGTTGATTAACACACTGCTATCCATGGATTGGTTACCACATGTTATGCCTACGCCGAAGGAGCTAGATGCTTGTAGTGTAAGCGTTCCTGAGATTTCCATGATATTTATAGACTAAAATCGAGAGGAATGAGACTGAGCAGCTAATGGGTAAACATACAGAAATGAATGCTCCTTTTAAGCATGAAAGGCATCTGTATCCGTATATTTTTGAGATGAAATAATTCTCAGAATCAGTTAATTATTATTTTAGTAGCATAAAGATAGGATACGTGGTTGAGAGAGTTGGTACATGCTATACTACATTCTAGCAGGACATGCGGCAATGGAGCGGATTAGATGAGTATTTTTGAGTCACTTTCTTTAATGTTGACTTTTGGGAGTTATACCGTTTCTACAATGGCAGTGGTCATTTCAGTACAGGCTTTAAAGCAAACAAAAAAGTAGCCTAGCTCTTGGTCGGGAGAGGCTACTTTTCGAAAAACATTTTTTAAAATTTGAAGTCGCATGTCCTGTGAAATATGCGCTTTTTTAGATATGCTTAAAATCATACGCTTTTTCTAGTAATGTTACAATGATATATATTTATTAACGCATATCTCCGAATATAACTATCCTTTTCAGTGTATGTTAGAGCATTGAAATCTGGGTGATAATCTAACTGAGTTTACAGCCTAATACTTATTACGAGACTTTTCTTCTGGCTAATATATTTCAAATTTGATAATTAAAATCAAATATATTATCTAGTGTCTATTTATAAAGCGTTATATACCTATTTCAGTATCTTCAGGGAAATCTCTAGCAAAATATTGTTTGGCACAACCATCGACAAGAATTTTTCGAGTATTTTCATGGATTTTTAATAACTGATTCAACACAAAGATCCGTTGAACATTATCTTCAGCGAACATATACAATTGTCTTTTATAATAGTTAATTTCTCTCTGGTAAGGTCCAAAGTACCGCTCATTCTTTTCATAGAGTTTGAGTAATTCTATATGCAGTTTATACACGTCATCATAATTCATGCTTGCTTTTCACCCTTTCCCGAAAATACAGTTCATATTCTATTATTTTCTCCATCTTTCAATTATTGATACTGTTCCTATCAGCAATCTTTTGGCTTCTAGTGACGAGTAATAACGGCCTATTAATCATTCGAAACACAACCTAATAATCTTGACTTAAATCAAAGAACCCTTCTAAATTTAGGAGGGTTCTTACATTTCATCAATTATGGTTATCACCTTATACTACTTTGCTCCTTAAGCCACTGTTCTACAACCTCATCAAGAAAAATTATTCTTCTACGAATTCGCACATGAGGAATTTGTTTTTCCCTTACCATCGTATAAATACTATCAGTTGAAACATTTAAATATTGTGCAATTTCATTAACAGTAGAGGTTTTTTTCACGTATGATCATTCTCCCTATTAACATTTCATTTTTTTTGTTACAATATCTTTTTGAATCTTGCGGACACTCTTCTTGTCCGCGCCTGTTCCTCACAGGCCAAAGACAGTTCCCACTGTAATTACGCATCCCAATGCGGTAAAATGGCTTGCTTTATTTGAGCATGCTTAAATTCATGGATCTCCATGCCTAAGTGATTGTTCTTAATTGAACATTTAATAAACCGAAATGGTGAGAGTAAACACTTTGAGAGTATAACTCATAGTGTTTTTTTGATATGAATACCACCATACTTCTCCACTAATCAAATTGATCCTATACACCAGTATGGCCATATCCTTTCTCTCTTTAAATTTTCTCAGGCTCAGTGAGAATATTAAACGAGCAATTCATCAATAATCAGTCAGTACAAATATCGGACGAAAAGGAATCAATCAGTGGATCTGGGATAATAACGTGCTAACTGATATTCCAACTGATATTCTAAAAAAACATCTCTGCAAAAAAAAAAGGACGGACGCTTATTATTTCTACCAAGAGTATTTACTCGTCCGGGAACTGACACAAAAACTATCTGTATATCTAAAAATGCCTGTCCATGAAATATTGGATGAAAACCTTCTAAATCGCGAAGTATGGTTGTATTTATCAGAATTCTTTGCAACAACAGATCAAAAGTTACGTCTCATAAAGTCTTTGGTTAAAGATTCTACGAAGGCTGCTGAATACGGTGCCAAAGAATTTCACCATTTGTTTTCCCCACGAAATAATCGCAAATCAAAAATAGTTCATCCAAAAATGCAATTGTATACGAAGCAGTTAACGAAAGAAGGAAAGTCTATATTCACCATAAAAAGATACATGCTTCACATCAATAATATGTTATTTTGGTTGGTTAACAATATGAAAGATTTTACAGGGTATGAGTTACACACTATTCCAATTCTATCAATCAAAGAAATTCACTTACATGAATTTCGCTCCTACCTACTGAAGAAAAATCGAAAAGGAGAGTATAGTTCTATCACTATTAGTGAATGCATCTATGCAATTAAAAACTTCTTTGTATTTCTGAAAAAAACGTTTAGTTTTCCAGATCCAGCAAGAAAAATTAAATCGATAAAAGCATCACGTTATCATTTCCGAGACCTTCCCACCGAAGAACAACTCTGTACTTTTTTCGATGTCATTGACGTGTATTCCCAAAATCCACTTTTGGAGTCTATTGCGTTTCAATTCATGTTGACACTTGGCCTTCGTTCTATAGAAGTTTCACATGTATCGTGGAATGACATCAACATGGAAATCAAAACAATTACTATTCACGGTAAAGGTGGAAAAAGCCACATGCTGCCATTGACTAGAAAATTATACCGTGACTTAGAAATGTGCAAAAGGCTTCCTTCAACACCAAAATACTTATTTGGCGATAATCCATTTAAGATTACAAGACAACTCCTAAATAACTATAAACTATACAGTCATATCGCTGGCTGGAACTTCCCTGGCGGACTCCATTTATTCCGTCATTGTTTCGTAACGAATCTAGCTGGAAAAAATCCACCCCCTCAACTGCTAAAAGAACTCACCCGGGTAGTTAAGATGGATACAGTTAGTTTATATACCCATCTCAATCAGCAAACAAATTGGCTTTCTCAACAAATTAATAAGCTTGACTATTCACCTAAGGGAGGTAAATGAGTATGCCTATCTACGACCCGGAATTTGAGATGGATCTTTCCTTAGAAGATAAAATTAAAGAAATGGCTGAGGCCTTTGGTCCCCACAAATTCCTGCAGGTGTTAAATCAAATGGATTGGGTTCCAAAAAACACCACTACTGGTCAGCCTGCGGAACACGTGTTGCTTCAAGAGGCTGTTGAATTTTATTTTTCTAATGCTTCGTTCATGGAACTTGCAGAATCTTCACAAAAAACTTACCGCTATGAAATGGGTATGTTCATCGAATTTTGTAACAAGCATTTTTCAACGGATCCAGATTTCAAATCGGTTTGTACCTCTCTATTTTTAAGCAGTTATGTAACATCGGTGGATAACAAGAATACACGAAGCAAAAAGGCTGCATTTCTGAGAAACTTTCTGCGAACCATTCTTGACCATTTTTATGACGAAAATATAGATAAGCTCAAGCGTGTATTAGAGGTAAAGGTCGATAAACGACGTCTCCCCCGCGCCTTCACCAAAGAACAAATTGATGAGTTATCTATGCTTGCAAGATTAGGTCGTGAATCTTACCGTATTTTGTTATCCTATGGACTTTTCTTGGTACAGGAATTCGTCTCAGTGAATTGTGTACTCTTCAAGTTGGAGATATTAAGCCGCAAACCCAAGATATTTACGTACGTTCAAAGGGTGAAAAAGAGTATAAGACTGCAGCAAAAATCACTAACTTTTCACTGGAACTACTCCTTCAATTTGTGAAATTTAGGTATGGTGCTTTAAGGGATTTATCCAACTATTCTGAACTATACGTGTTCTCCGACAATAAGGGAATGTCCCCTCTTCATGATAGTACCATTCAAAAAATGTTTTCTAACATCATAGATAAGGCGTCAACCATTACTGTTGATGATAAAAGGGATTATCAACTTTCTGTTCACTCCCTTCGTCATTCTTTTGCACTTTATCTGCTGGAGTCTGGTGTAAATATATACACGATCCAGCAATTACTTAGGCATAAATGGTTAAGCTCAACGGAGGTTTATCTTAACTTGTTTGACAACATGCTCGTTAAAGTGATCAATCAACATCCGCTTGCAAATCTAAAAGTCACTGATTTTTTTTAAGGAGACCGATAAATGAACAATATCTTATTTGAATCTAAATACTATAAATTTTGGTACGAGCATGTAGATCTTTCAGGGAAGCGTGATGTCGAGACTCAACTGCGTAAATTTGAAAACTATCTACTAGTGAGGGGGTTTGAAGGGGACCTTGATTTTGATAAATTCCATGCAAGCCAAAAACATCCGGGTTCCTTTCGCCCCATTCAGGAATACTTTATCGATCAGTACGTGGAGTATCTTCGAATAGATTACCAGGCAACAAAATTTGTTATGTACAATGCAATAGTTCATTAAAAAATTTCTTTAAATTTCTATATGATATGGAGTTAATCAAACATAATCCTATGGAGGATTACCCCAATCCATATTACTATCGGCCAATTAAAAATACCGCTCTTTCAAAAGAGGAGTGCCTTGCTCTTCTCGATGCTGCATTAAAAAAGGAACCATTCTTTCGGCAGGAGTTCGTTTTAATTTGGTTTATGCTAATTACAGGGGTAAGAAATTCAGAAGTTAGATTTCTTTCTCGAGACAGTGTTAATTTAGACAGCAGGATAGTTTTAATTCAGGAAGGTCAGAAAGGGAATGCTCGTTCTACGAGTATCACCACTGCTCTATCAGAGGAACTTAGACGGTATATGAATCATTCAAACTATATCACTTGGGCAGGTAACAATAATACCACATTGTTTTTCAATGAAAGAAATCAGTTAACCGCTTATGCGCTAAGAAAAATTTTGAGAACCTTGAGCCTTGAAGCAAATCTATCCCGAATCATAACTCCTCATGACTTGAGACATACAGCTGCATATCTCATGCAATCAGCTGGTATTAGTATGGTCGCAATTCAAAGACAGCTTGGACATCAAATACTATCTACAACACTGCAATATACCCCACCGTTAAATGACTTAGCTGAGATTTTAACTCGTAGTGAATGATAATCGTGCATAAAAATAGCTAATTCCTTCATTATCGCTACATATTCAATGTGCATAATAGAAATCCCCTATAGCAGTAAGGTTTTGGGGGTGTGCATTCTTTACGTTTAAATTGTAAATCAGCCAGTACTGATTCCAAATTCATGACCATTACTCAAGAGCAATTACTTTACTGCAGGAGGATTCAAACATCATGTTGAAGTTAGTCTTTTCGGATTTACTCGAGTGTTCTTACTTCGCATCCGTCCTTATCTTCATAAGGTTCATAATTTTCTCACAAATGATCTCTTATATCTCCGAATACTTTGGCTCGTTACCAAAAATATGAAAATAAGCTTTTGGTCATCCCTACTCTTCCTTCTTTTCGAGTATATTGCTCAGCCAAGGATTTTTCCAAAACCAAATCCGGCTTTGCCGTTCACACGATAATGTCCGTCCTTCGGCTCTTTCACTAATTCTATTTCTTTTTCAACGTTTTTCTCATATGCTTCCAACTCGAAGAATTCCTTAAATAACCTAGGAATGATCCAATCGTAAAGGAGTTCATTAAACTTATTAACAGCTTTTATTAGCATTCATACCTTCGGGCCTTGCAATATTCTTTCTATTTCAAATCAAAAGTGATTTAAGTACCTTGCAACTTCAGCAACGAGAGTATATGAACTGAACATACGTTTTTCACGGAGTTCCGAGATATCCTGATTAATTTCTATTTTCTTGCTAATAACATCATTAAAATCAAAGCCTTCTTTTTGCTTGTAAATTAGCGTGTACTTTTCTGTATCAGCTAAATTAAGAGGTACAATTTGAACTTCATATTGTTTTCTACCACTATCGTTACCTTAAAATCATCAATACCAAGCTGAACGAGTTCATCTTCGAGAATTTCAAGTTTTCTTCGGATAGGTAAACATTCGCTGTCTATCCCAAGCTGTTCAAGTCGAGTCAACTAATAAAAACGTTTTAAGAGTCTTTTGAAGTTAGGGAATATGGAGTTACAGCTTTTTTGAAGGAGCACCCGTGTAATATATCTCCACTTTCCATTCGGATACCAAACTCACCAGAAAAATATACAACTAATATCTCATGAAGATATTAATTGCATAATCATATAAAGCTATCAAATTTAAAATTTTCCTTTGAGCAAACATGGAACTCTGATGGAAATTTTCAAGGAAATCCCATCAATACTTTCTAATTCAACTCCGTATTCGTCACCATACTCCATCTTAATCCTCTTCTTAATAATCTCCAAGTTATTCCACATACTTTCTCTTATCATAATAGTTTCATCTTTAGAGTTTGTTATAACTTTCCCACCGGATTTATATCTTTCATCCAATTCACCATATTTTATATCTGTCCTCCCATACTCGATGAGTACGATATAGTTCATGCCCTCTTCTACAAAAGTACGGATTGTTATATCGAGGCTATTTTGTGGTGTTAGAAGTATAAATGCATTCTCCACAATCCTCTGCAGTGACATTTTTAGAACTTCATATCCATAATGATCGCTTGCAATTTCGATTTTAAGCTTCAGCTTATCCTCATAGCGAATGTTCATGATTTTAATATAATCTTGAATGTGACATAGTTCTTCCTTCTATGGGACGTAATCACTCGACCATGATAAACTATAACGCTAAAAACAACCTATTGAGGTTAAAGCATCAGCGATAGTGTACTGGGACTCGATCTCAGCAAGCATCTTCAGATTTTCTAAGGCATTATATAAGAAATCAGCATCGATGTGTTTCTTGAGAGAATGTACATCATCAACATTTGTTACTGACTGATTAATTTTCTTGTTCATATATGCGAACACCCACTTTCCTCTACTATCTATATAGATTGAACTCGTAAATTTAAGTCCGCACAAATCGGGTAAAAAAGTTACATACCGAAAAGGTCGAGATCAAAATGACAATGTGAGCAGGAGATTGAACAACTGACCATGTCCATGGCGATGAAAGAAACTGAAAATACACGCATGTACGAAAGATATCTAGCCATCCGTTTGCACCTGGAAAGATAAATGATATTGGCGAGATTTCAAGAAGATCCTTCCCCACTATTAGTGGGGAAGGACTGACTATCGGAAGCAGGGACTGCAAGGGTGCGATTTGAAAAATACCCCGGCGGCATTCGGAAACTCACGGATGAAAAAGAGGAACGGTTTAAATAAACAATAAACAATTCCCAACTAAAGTCCGGCAGATATCCGTTTCGAAGCGAAATACAGATGGAACTTTGAATATTATCCGATCTCACATTTATCGGGAATTGGCGAAACTATACGTTGAGAGGCATCTCTAAACCGTTGCATCATCTGCTTGGCTTTAGTTATTCGAATGCTATTTACACTCTGGTACGATAGACCATATATTGTTAAAGATGAATCCATGATTCGAGCCTATTTGCCTTTACAGTATAACTGGTTTCCTAAAGAGGATGCCAACGCAATATCTTGACTCATGACGAACATAAGAGAGACTTTTGCTGTCATCGACTACGCATCCGATCATGTGACTGACCGAGAAGAGGAATAGTTAGATGTAGTGGCTTTCAGTAGCTTTGGGTCGATATCCTGCAGGCATATCCCAAAAGAAAACTTGTTATGGTGTTAGACCATCCCCAAACTCATCATTCCGATAAGATCCAGTCGATTCTTCTGGAGCATCCAAAACCTTAGCTTGTTTTTGCCCAAGTATAGCTCTGAACTAAACCCGTAGATGGGTTGTGGAAATGGTTGAAATATGATGCCATAAACAATGTCTTTTTTCACATGTTTTACAACATCTATTCTCATGTTGCAGCCTTTATGAAACGGGTTGATGAGGTCCCCTATTGATTGATCGACTACTTCTTTGGGTATAACGTTTTTCAGTTCAATCTATATAGTAGTATTAACAAAGTACAATTAAAAACTATAAAAAAATTCAAATAAAGCTTTCATTTTACTGAACATTATCGTAATACTTTATTAGCTTTTCTGTTTTTTTTGTGTTTATATATAAGGATTAGTTACCTGCTTACTTGCATTGAATAATACATCATATTAGAGCTTCCTTAAAGATTATCCATAAAGAAATCAACCACTTTTTCTTCATATTTACTAGGGTTCGCACCATAACTGCCTACATGGTCAGCACCATCGACTGCCCATAACTCAGCTTTGTTTTCCATTGCACGATTAAGAAGACGTTTAGAATGATTTATTGATATTGAATTGTCTTTGTTACCATGTATTAATAATACGTTTGCCTTAATCCGTCCAATCATATTTTCAGGACTAACTTCATTAGGATCAATACCCGTAATGAAAGGAAAAATACTAATAATAATTTTACTAAATGGAATCCGGGGGAGACCGGTCCAATTAGTTAAATTTTCTTTTAATAAATCACCTAAGTTTGCATACGGACTATCTGCTATAACAGCTTGAATATCCTCACTTTCAGCAGCTGCCATTATTGATACGGATGCACCCATGGATACCCCTAAAATACCGATGCTACTGTCTGGGCTGTTAGTTTTCACATATTCTATGGCAGCTAATAAATCTTTCTTCTCATTATAGCCAACAGTAGTCAAATTGCCCTCGGATTGACCTGAGTTCCTAAAATCAAAAAGTAAGACATTAAACCCTTTATCTGACAGTACTTTTGAAAGCTTTAATACTCCATATGATTCTTCCAGTCGGTTATTTGCATAACTATGAGCAAATATAATTGTTTTATTAGAAGCTTCTCCTGAAGCATTTATCATCCAACCACTTAAGATAATTTTATCAGTACTAGTAAAAGTAATATCCTCATATTGTAATCCATATTTATCAGGTGAATCATTTAATGGACGATGAATAGGGTGCGTCAATTGCCAGCTTACAAAAATCGATAATCCTACGATAGCTAGTATACCAACAATAACAATCACTACAAACATCTTAAGAAAAAGAGACCTATTACTCGCCCTAGTTCTTTTTTTCACTTGTAAATCCATGTTATATCCAATCCCCTTTTCATGTTTATTTTCGATCATACATAGAATTTCATGATTTAAATCTAGCGAGTACAACTTCCATGTTAGTGTTTGTTTTTTATTAATTTGTGGTATAGATATTTTTCATAGCTTTATCAACAATTTTCAACACTTCGGTTACTTGTTCATTAATAAAAAAATGCCCCCCGCTTATTTCAATAATTGAAATCTCACTCTTTGTATGTCTACGCCACTCCTGCATGCCATCGTCGGGCTGACTTTCATCTTTCCCAACAAGTATGGTTGAACTACATTCGATTCTTTGCCCTCTTTCCACATACTTATATGTCTCAATTGCTTTAAAGTCTGCTCTCAATATCGGCAAAAATATTTCTAATAATTCAGGATACAGAAGTATCTCCTTTGATGTTCCTCCAATTTTAATTATTTCATCTAAAAAACTTTCATCAGGTAGCATATGCAGAGTACTCTCCTCAGGATCAATATGGGGCGGTAACTTTGCAGAAAGAAACATATGTACCGGCTGTTTATAATCACAAGCTTTGATCTTATGATATATTTCATATGCAATAATGCTTCCCATACTGTGGCCGAAAATAGCGTAAGGAGTACCTTCAACAATATCTTTTTCGATTAATCTAAATACGTCGTTCACAATATCTTTCAGATTATCATACAATAAATCATTAATCCTATTTCCTCTACCTGATAATTCAACCGGTACTACTTGAATATGCTGACTTAAGCTCTCACTCCATTTACTATAAATAGAACCAGCTGAACCACCTGCATATGGAAAACAAAATAATTTAATTTTAGCCATAACCGTCTCCTCAAATAAATGAAAGTATTTTTACAATGTTTACGCACCTTTCTTGATGGTCTTACTTCCATGATACCAAACAAAAAGGTTATTTTCTGTCAAAATCGTCGATAAATTTAATATATTTATTCTTACAGTCTCAAAGTTTAAAGATGATTTTCCCGGTCATTAAGTAGACGTGATCCTCACGGTACACCCCTCACAGATCCGTTCATTAGAAGCCTTTTAAAGGAACTGCGAAACGTTCAATAATGAAATGGACTTTTTCATGAGATTACTTCAGCCAATCAGCAGACCTGAAATTAGGAGTCAATTTCATAATTCAGTTTGCTGAACAGCAAGACTTGCCCAAAATTCGAGGTCATTTAAAAAAAAATTAGGCCACTTGCTGGGACTTACTCAACTGCTTGTTTAACTTGTCTAGCGCAAATTTACTGAGATTGTAGGCCAACGTACTGAGCTGGAAATCGATACTTACCCGGACGCCACGGTGACGTGCGTTTCATGACAAAATACTCTTTAAGATATGCAAAAACACGCTCCACAGCCGTTCGTTTTTTTGTATAGCCGCGTAAAATTTTCGCTGCCTCTTGCTGGATTGGCGTGATTACGCAAATCCATTTTCATGCCGATTTTAAAGACTTTTTGGCAGCCGAAACCGGAAAGCGGACAGACTTTGCACTGGCTAGGCTTGGTATACCGTAAGATTTCGTACTTGACATCAAAACTGTCGTAGCGGTAGGCATGGCCCTGTGAGCACATAGGGGTGTAGTCCTGGTTCATACCCACGGGCGGTTTTTTGTGGTGAATCATTTTAATAATAGGAAAAGCACCTAACTAATGAATCAACTGGTAAATGGCCGAACTGTCATACCTTTTGCCGCCCAAGACATGCTTCATCTTCAGTCCAGGAAACTTCAGGTGCAACCCTTTAAGGAGCAGGACGGCCATCCGCTGGTCATTCAGATTCACCGAACTAAAGACGCCGCTAAGCACATACTGACAGTCCGCATCAACCAATACGCTTGCCTTAAACCCGTAATAACTGGTGAGTCTGCTCTTCGTATTTTTCTTGTCACAGCGTGCGGCGTGCCGGGGTAGCGCGGTAAGGAGCTCGTCATATGTGTAAGGCAGCATCGCCTCAATGATTTTCTCAAAGGGCCCTAAGTTCTTTTCATAGGCTTCCCGTTCCTGACGCCGTCGCTCTTTTTCTTCCGCAGAAGCCGGACCACGCCGGTAGACTGGTTTTTTAGGCGGCTCGTTGGCGGGGTGGGGCTCCGGCTCTGCGAGTTCTAACTGCAGTTGCTGGACCACCGGAGCTTCACTTGGCTTTTTGGTTCGGCGGTCCGGCGTTTCGACGCAGAATCACTGAACTGGCAATCCCATGCCTCGACAATCGAGGAATCAATGGCAAGATGTGTGCCCGTAACAAAGCCTTCTTCCATGGCAGACAGCTCCATGGTATCCTGCAGTTTTTCGAGCATTCCAGTTTGCTCAAGTGCAGAGATCAGACGGGTATACGAGGCCGGTCTCGGAATGCGATTCGAGCCGGTAAACCGGCACTGAGCTCGAAATTCCTCGCTGCGCTTAAAGCGCCCAGTCAGGGAAAAAACAAACTCAATGCCCTCCATCTTGGAGATGAGCAGCGAGTAAATCATGGCAGGTTTGTTTAGCTCCTGTGGCCGTCCACGGTGGTTCTTCTTCCGAAGTACGTGCAGGACCTCAGTAAGATTTAAGTGTTCGAAGATTTGACTATATTATCTTCCGGGCACATAAGGAGCAGCTCTTTGAAGGAAAACAGCTCTTCTTGTCGAATTAAATAGATAGGGATTACCTCTTTTCTTTCTCGGGTGTTGGTTTCGTCGCCTATATCTTCGAGAATTTGGGGAGGTACTCCTTTTTCTATGCTCAAAAAAACCAGTCATAGCAAGGGTTTTGAATTATGAAATTGTCTCATTAGTACAACTAGAGTACAATAAAACAAGATACCCTTCCTCAAAATAAACTGAGGAAGGGTGTCCTAATCTATACTATTGCAATGGGAATACGCTCACACATGGTTTATACAGAGAAACAAGACTTCTTCAAGAATAATTCGCATCAAATTTCAATCCAACAACAATAAATATTAGGTTGTACTTTGATACTTAGCCCTTTTAAAGTTAACATCCACTTGAACAGGAGTAAGAATCTATTAGCTATTTATCCTAATTGCACCTCTCATAATTCTGGTCATGTGACTAGCAAGGTATTCTGCATTAGGAGAATTCAATATATTGCGATGGGTGCCTGGTGTTTCAATAAGTGTAATTTCTCCTTTAACACAGTTCTCCCATCCTAATAATGATGACTCCTCCCCTCCAGGCCTTTGCGCTGCTTTAAATATAACTACATCTCCTTCATAAATACTAGATGGCTTATAATTTAGTTCCGCGAGAATATTAGCTTTTATTACTTCCAAAAACCTCTCTATGCCTTGCTCATTAATTTTGAAATTAAAGACATCCTTCCCCTTAAGTACTTTGAATAGATCAGACTTCCAATTTTTTTGTGAAATTTGACTAATCTCACTCTCTGAAAGGTAGAGTATTTCTTTCAATAAATTCTTTAAATGATCATCTACATTATTTCCGGCTCTCTCTTGCTTACCCTCAGCTAGTTCAATGGGTTTGTCTATTATAAACACTTTACTCACTTGTTTACCGCTCTTTACTAGTTGTTTAGCGGTCTCAACTGCTACAATTCCACCAGATGACCAACCCGCAAGAAAATATGGTCCTTTAGGATGATGTTCTACAATTTTCTCGGCATAAAGCTTTGACATTACTTCAATATCACTAACAAAATACTGATGTTCTCCTAACCCTTGTGATTGAATAGCATATATTGGTTGATTATCACCCAAATAATGCGAAAGTAAAAAATAATTATTTATGAATCCGGCAACAGGATGAAAGAAAAAAAGTGACGGATTCTCTCCCTCAACCTGTATTGGAACAATACAATTCTCTTCTCTTTTGGTCAATTCATTTGAAAATAAATTTTTAAAATATTGGCGGGTTCTTTTTTGAGATAAATATATAGCGTCCCCTTTTGTTTTCCCCCTCATACCTAGTTCCTCAATAATTCCTTCCAATTTTTCTGCATACCAAGTCGCCAAGTGTTCAATCGTACTTTCTACGTACATATCCTCACGATATGACCAGTTGATACTCAGTTTTCCTGCTCTGACGCTTGCCTGGATATCCAAAACGTAAGGGTTTTGACTTTCAGAATGTTGAATAAATTCTCTAGATGAGCTAAACATTATTTCGCCATCTAGTAATTTGTCATCTTCCCCTAGGTACTTGAAAATCATTTTGCCCCTTTTCTCCTCTTCACGACCATGGATCTCCTCTATTATTTCACTTCCATACTTCAGAATTCCATAGCTTAATCCACCTTTTAAAATTTGACGGTATTGCTCCTTAAGCCCTTTGATGGATACATCCAGATCCGCTGTGTCATCCAATCTTAGAATCACGGGATAGATACTCGTAAACCAGCCAACCGTTCGGGACACATCTGTTTCTGACCCGATCTCTTCCCGGCCGTGACCTTCCACGTCCACCCACATGTTTGAATTCCCTGTCCATCTCTGATAGGTCAAAGCCAACGCCAACAGCAAGATTTCATTGATCTGGGTACCATAAATTTCCGAAATATCGTGTAGCAAAGCACCGGTCCGTTCTTCATCCAGCTCCACCCGGACTGTGTTCCGTGTTCCTACGGTTGTTCCTCCTTCGCGGTCAACCGGAATCCGGGGGTCAACCCCTTCCGTTGCTTTCATCCAGTAGCC
>NZ_CDRJTB010000101.1:0-15406 GCF_976954365.1 Paenibacillus sp. Marseille-Q9583 | reverse complement strand
AAATCATAAAAATCCACATGAAACAACAGCCCTAATGCAGTAGTTCTGCATCAGGGCTGTTGTTGTGACTTTTCAATTAGTGTGAGAAATATTCAACCAACTCATTGTATATTAAGAACGATTTCTCTCCCAAAATGAGTGACAATGGTTAACGTTCCCTCGCTGAACTTAACTTTCAAATCTTGCTCAGGTGAATGCTTGAGGACCTCATCAGCTTGATCAGCCTGAATATCCAAAGCCCCCTTTGAAGGACGACCATAGACGGCCGAAGCGAGCCAATGAATTCCCGGCTCAAGGGTGCTCGTCAGCATCGGCAGCACCGTTCGAGGGTGAAGCAGGTTCGTATTGGCGTTCGGCCAGACCAGCTCACCCTTCCGACAACCTAACAAATTCTTGATTGCGCTGGTTCCCCAAGCAGTGGAGGCCATCGCACCAGCCACATCGATCTTCGATAGCATTTCATTCTCTTGGCCAAGTGCGAATCCACCCTCTGCGGTATCCAGCGACCGTCCAGTTTCGACTCGATGAATCCGAATATGCCAAGGAAGTCCGGCGACAACCCAAGTCTGAACCTCGACATTGGCCCACGGTTTCCAGACGGAACGAAGGACGTTGTTAATCATCTCAGACTCTATATTCTGGCGTCGTACCCGGTATAAGTTGTCTCCGCGCTCGCTCAGCGCAAGCATAGCGTCGAACGCTCCTTGGGAGAGCCCCCATTCGGAGCGGGGCACGCTGAAGCCGAAGCTTGTTGAATACACGAATTTTTCGTATTTGGCCGAGGTGTGGGTATGTTCATTCGTGTATAAATGACCGCTATTGAAGGCCGCTACATGACCGGAAGCGTGCTCGCGGACGATGACAAGATGTGCAGGCTTCTGAACCATGACAGCCGGAATGGACGGTAGCGGCAGTTCCTCTTCCTTCCAGAACGGATGATCCGCCCTTAGAGCCAGCGGCAGGAAAGTCTTTAACGCCCAATACGGAGATCCGGGAGCATTATAATTCTCCGCCATGACCAGATTCGGATAAGTATATCCGATGCTCAGTACGCCATCGGCGTCAAGAATAGGCTGACTGAACCACCAACGCAGATTTCGCAGCACTAGACCTTTTACCACACCAGCAGAAAATCCTTCAACGTCTGCATAGGCAAAGGCGCTCCAAAATGCCGACTGGGCAAAGCGGTAAGTCAAGCTACGCCCATAAGGAAGGGCGGAACCGTCGGGTGCGAACCAGCCGATGAATTCAGCAGCAAACAATCGAGCCCGTTCTTTGAACACACGGGAACGTTCGGAGTCTTCCTGTTCCATCAGCTTTGCGTACAGCAGTGCATAGTAATGAATAGCAAAAGGTACATAATAATCGCTGTGGCCATTAATCCCGTCGCTGTACCAGCCCTCTCCCAAATAGAAATCATCCATGCGCTTCAAATTGTTCTCTAGCTGTCCTCCGTCGTAGGGACGACCGATTTTGCGGAATCCGACATTGACTAAAACGTTAAAGAACAGCCAATTGCAATCATAGCAAGGATGGGCGTTTATTTGATTCAGCCAACGGTATAATTGATCCTGCTCATTCGGAGCAAGCGGCAACCAAATCTGTTCAGGAATGGCTGCCAATGCGAAGCCGAAGACCGCCATTTCGACCAAACGTTGGTCGTAATCCTTCACCTCTCCCCAATATTCTTCATGAGAAGGATCGGTGCCATACCGAATGCCATCCAGCACGATGTCCCAGAGTTCGTTGTCTCCACCACCAATGAGCAGGGGTACCAAACCCCACAACACCCGCGAGAAACCTTCCATTTCAGCAGTTGCTGCCGAATAGCTCGCCCCTGTTTTGCCAATTTTAAGTCGTGAGCCACCTTTGCTGTAGAACGGCCGAAGTGGATCCGTAAGCTGCTCAAGAGCGATCACCAGATCCTCACGGGTCTTTAGCGGGTTATCGCCAATACGAGAAAAAGATTTCTCATTGTTCATCATAATCCCCCCCTATTCCCAATAGAAGGGTCCTGCTGCTTTAAGCCGAGCCAGTGCTTCGACATAGAAAAAATCACCGTAGATAAGCGGAACATCTATATTCCGGTTCTCAGGGTAGTTACTTGTACCATGAAGAAGCAACCCTTCCTCGTCCGCATTGTCCCAACTGCCATAATTCCTGTAGAGAGATTCCACAATTCTTATAGCCCCGTTCCGGTACACATGGGACTCCGAATCATCCACCTGGTCGGCTAGCAGCAGCAATCCACTCGCTGCGCAGGAACCAGCGGAGCTATCACGTATCTCGCCGACTTCACCGGGAGCGCGGAAATCCCAATGTGGAACGTGATCATCCGGCAGTCGGGTCAAGAAGAAATGCGCTACCTGCTTGGCTGCATCCAAGTAGCTTTGCTTTCCCGTATGATGATAGGCAAGCGCTAGGCCGTAAATGGCCCAAGCCGTGCCGCGTGACCAAGCCGATTCGGGCGCAAAGCCTTGCCCACCAAGCTTCTCCACCACTCCACCCGTCTCCGGGTTGAATTTGACGATGTGGTACACAGAGCCATCAGGTCGGATAAAATGCTCCAGCACAGTATCCATATGCGCCTCTGCGATATGACGATAGCGGGGATCACCCGTTGTCTCGGAAGCCCAGAACAACAGACTGGTGTTCATGCAGCAGTCGATAATAGCAACTCCGCTGTTGTCCTCCCCTTCACTCCATGGATTCCAAGCCCGAATATAATGTCCTTTCAGATTGAAGCGGGCTGCCAGGTAGTTGGCCGCCTTTAATGCCCGAATTCGCGACGCTTCGCTACCCGTTAACTTATAATTTGCCACACTGGTAAGAATCCACATGAAGCCTAAATCGTGATCCAGCTTAACGTAGCCGTCCAGTACCTCGTCGAGTCTCTCTTCGCAGCGCTCTGCGATCATTTTAAGATTTTCGTCCCCACTTTCAGAATAAAACTGCCAGAGCATTCCCGGCCAGAACCCTGCTGTCCACCAGTTCGGTGCTTCAAGCAAGTATTTACCACCTTGACTCGCGTGTGGAAATTCTGCACCGATCTTTCCATTGTTACATCTTGTCTTTTCAAGTGCCTTGTTCCAAGCTTCATCCAGCCAAGTTGGGTTTACCGTTATGTTCATTTCAAACACCGCCTTCTTAGAATGGTTCACTATTTATTTCATCATTTATATAAATTGAAAGGTGAATACTAATTTTCCTTCAGAACCGGGCTGAAGAGCATGAAAGTCTAGCGTATGCCAGACCGTATCCCTGCCAAAATGATCCCGGTACTCACGTGCAGTAATCTCTGGCTCAACGATCTGAACATCATAAGTCAATTCCACTCCGCCTACTCCAGTTCCGGGCAGCAGCACAACACCAGAACGCAGCATTTTCGGATGACGCAAGGTAACGAACCGCTCTGTCCAGCTCACTGACTTACCGTTATACTGGTACTCGTCCATTAACTCCAAGCGAGGATGCTGCCCCTTGTACCAAACCATAGAGCGGATCAGGGATTGAAGCTCTTCCACTTCGTATGCCTGAGACAGCTCCAGCTTCAGTTCATCCTTTTCCACCGCAGCCGACGCATACAGAACTGTAGCACTATGCTTCCTGCCAGCCTGTTGATACTGGCCGCCGATGATAGGAACCGAATGTCCCTGCGAGCCATTGCAATCATATTGATAACGGCCAGCCCCAAAATATTCAGCCGTATACTCTCCACAGCCGAGATCAGCTGCATAGATTTCGCCTCCACCTGACAGAATGAACTGTCCCAGATCATTATGATTATGAGGTTCAGCGTTATGCCCTCCCTTAGCCGCAAAGCCGAACGAACTTCCTCCAGACTGATAACGCGAGACAAGCCATTCCGCATCAGGAAGATAATAACTGGCGTCTCCCCAATCCTGATCCTGTTTCTCATCGCTGGTCCTTCTCCAGATGAGATTTCGAAAAGCCGGAGCCCAGCGGCTGCAGTGATCCTTAGCGTAAGGAGTGCGGAGCACAGGCGGAGGACATTCTACTTCTGTATAGGTATCAGCTAAATAATGGGACAAGCCCATATGTATGTGAATTCGAGGCTCTGAGTCAGAGAAATTGGCGACAAAATTGCCACCGATGGAAATTTTCTGTTGGAACTGAGCGATACTTCGCACTTTGTCCGTTGCAAACCAATCTACTCTTCCCTCACTTCTAACCCGGAGAAGATCGCTGTAATACGTGAAATAGCCAAATCCGTAGTTCCAGTAACTCAGACCTTCCAGGCAGGCCCCATCATCCCCGAAGCCTTCCAGATAGAAGCTCATGCTGCGTTCAGTCTTCAGCAGGATATTCGTCAGCGCAGCAGGATCATCCAACATCAATAAGGCGGCTGCCCCGATCGACCCTGCGCACACTGCTGCCCAGTTATGACGTGCAGTCTCCCATTCATAAGGACCACAATCAATAAAGGGCCGAAATATTCTCTTTTCTACTTCATTTCTGATTCGGGATCGAAGAAGCAGCGGAAGTCGTTCTCCCAGTAATAGAGAAATTTCGGCAAGGGTAAATGCGGTCTCCGAGGAGAACAGATCAATAAACTGATCAATATTCTCTGTATTATGATCTGCAGGAAGATGGGCTGGCAGGCACCATGTGTACTCTTCGCATATAGACCATAGGATATTTTCCAGGTTCTCCAGTAGTCTGACATTATCCGGCTCAAGCAAGGTCATAAATACATATGTATTCAGCCTTCTTCTCCGTTCGAAATAGACCCGTTCATATTCCAATCTCGAACCCGTACGCACAAAAATTGAAAATAGCGTATCCGTCAGCTCAGATATAGGCTGGCTGTCTAATCTTTGAGCCTCCTCGCGGATTTCGCTGATATCTTCCTTTAATGTCTCGGATAATAAGGCTTGTTTCCAAAAAGCATCCGACTCTCCATCAGGATAATACAAGCTCAGATTTGCTGGCTTCATTTCTTGGACAATTCCGAAAAGCTCCTGTCTGTTCATGCTCTTCCCCTCCCTTTGACCGATTAGATCAGATCCCCCTATCTACTCAAGGCATGATCTCTCATAACATCCTCTCCGGCTGCGATTCTTTGTGCTGTCCATTTCAGTTCTGTCCCTGCCCAGAAAGGATCTGAAGGAAGTAACCCCAGAGGAAGAAATACTGAAGCGCATAAATAGAGACTTCCCGTATTGATATAGCTCTCCGCAAGCTCGGGCTGGTAGCCATACACCCCCGGACGTAGCCATCCGTCCTCATCCAGGGTGCCCGGAAATTCCATAGTCCGTGTAATTACAGCAGTCAAGGCGCAGCATACCTGCGCGGGAGAAAGTGATTCCTCCAAGAAATGCTGAAGCGCCGCCTGCGACAACAGCTGAAACGCACCAAAACGGTAGACAATGGAGCGCCCGATAAAGGGATAAGTCCCATCCGATGCAATCATCCGTTCCAGAACAGTTGCGTATCTTTGTGCCCGCTCCAGAATCAATGGCCTCAATACCGAATATTGCTCCGACTCCCGTTCAAAGAGTGTCACCACATCTACCAGCATCGGCTGAATAACAAAGCTGTTGTAATAATCCCAGTGAAAGTCCTTTCCGTCACCGTACATGCCATCGCCCTTATACCAATCCATAAACATATGAATCGCATAACCAACGCGCATCCGGTCATATTCAGGATCACCGAGGATATACAAAGCCGCTTCCACCATTGCGCTGAACAGTAGCCAGTTGCTGCCGCTCGGTGCAGTCCAGCGCGTTTGCTTCAAGGCTGTTATTAAATTAACTTTGACTCGTGCATTCAGACGCCCGGCAAGTTGCTTCGGCGCACGCACCAACGCATGGGCGAGGAATGCCGCATCGACCAGCGGTTGGCCTTCGGACTTAAATTCCATATAGTCAGGCGAAGATGGATCGACAGCGGCATCAATGCATTCCAGCATCAGCACGGCATAATGGGCCCTAAGCTCTTCCTCTTTACCCTCCAGCCCTTCAAGCTCTAGCCATGGGGCCATTCCACAGGCCAACCTGGCGAATGCCTCCAAATGCGCAAACTGACTCCTGTCACTATGAAACTCGGTGGGCAGCCGTTCCTTTAATTTTCTTTGCGACAAAGCGTCAAGTACTGGGCTCCCGATCTGTAGCATCGTATCCAGCCAATATTTGCGGTGTTTCGTACTATTCATACACCATCCACCCTTTCAATTGAGTCTATTCAGCAAATGCAGATCCCTACTACTCATGTTCAGACCAGCTGTATATTTGGTTTATTGCGTAATCTTCTTCTATAGTTTAGTGTTGTATTATTGCAATGTCTTTGCGATTAATGATTATTTATTGCGTTTATTGCTATTAATCTGAAAGGGGTTATCCGGATGAAACATGCCCAGTATTATCAGCCGTTCGAAGGCGACATACTGGCGGGCATCGGCAATTCACCGATCTCACCCACCAAAGATTTTCATATTCATGATCACTTTGAAATCTTCCTATTTTTAGGCGGCACGGTGAACGGATTTGTAGATCAGTACAGCTATCCGCTTCAGCGGGGCAATGTACTCTTATTTAACAATCACGAAATACATAAAATCATCAATTTATCTCCAGAACCTTATGAACGCTTAACAATCCATTTCAAAGCTCCACTTGTATATCCCTTCTGCACTGCAGCCACAAATCTGCTTGCCTGTTTCCAGAACCGTCAGCCCGGGGAGCAAAATCTCGCACAAATGGATGAAGCATTGCTTTCAGAGTATAAGACCCTCGCCTACCGCCTAATTGCAATTTTGGAGAACCCACAATACGGCAGTGAGGTTCTGGCTCTGACTTATCTGATTCAGATCCTGGTCCTTATTAATGAGCTTTATAACCGTACAGTTACCACCATACCCAGCATTATTTCTTCACATATTCAATCGGCCATGGGCTATATCGATAACCATCTGCATCTGAATCTGTCGCTTGAGCAGATCGCCGGAGAATTAAACATCGATAAATATTATCTTAGTCACCTGTTCAAGCAACAAACCGGTGGAACAATCTACCGTTACGTCCTGCTTAAAAAGATCGCGTTATCCAAACAGCTCTTATCCGCCGGGAACTCCGTATCCGATACATGTTATCTATCGGGCTTCAATGACTATGCCAATTTCATACGTACTTTCAAGAACATCACGGGCATTCCACCTGGAAAATACGGCAAAAAAAGCTGACATTTCCACTTATCGACGCCTCGCAATTGTATAAACCCTTCTTTGAACTTATAAAAAAAACCTGGCACCCGCTAAATGCAGCTGCCAGGTTCAAACCTGTCTAGCCTTTAATACCAGATGCTGCGACGCCTTGAACGAAGTACTTCTGAAGTGCCAAGAAAACAATCACAACTGGGATAATAGAAACCACACTTGCAGCCATTATCAGACCGTACTCGGCGGAATATTGCGAAATGAACATTCGTAGTCCAATTTGAATGGTCTTGAGTTTTGTATCCGTCAAATAAATCATCGGCCCCAAGAAGTCATTCCAAGTGGCAACAAAGGTAAATATCGTCAAGGTGGACAAAGCCGGCTTGGATAATGGCAGCATGATTCTCGCCCAAATCCCATATTCGCTCAAGCCATCGATTCGGGCCGCCTCGCATAATTCATCTGGGACTCCCTGATAGAACTGCCGCATCAGAAATACTCCGAAAGCCGAGAATGCCTGCAATAGAATGATTGCCAGATGGGTATTGTTAAGTCCCATGTAACGCATCAAGATAAATTGCGGCACCATATATGCCTGCCAAGGAATCGCGATCGTAGCAATATATCCAAGGAATAAAACATTTTTCCCTCTGAACTGTAGTTTGGAGAATGCATACGCTGCAAAGCTTGAAGTCAGCAGCTGCAGAATCGTTACGATAATTGATAATTTCGCCGTGTTATAAATGAAGCGGTCTAGCGGAATGCGGGTCCAGATATCCACGAAATTCTCCCAGCGCGGATTCGCCGGAATCCATTGCATCGGGAAGGAGAATACATCCTTGTTAAGCTTGAGCGATGAGGACAACATCCATATATACGGAACCAGCATCGCCAGCACTGTAGCAAACAACAAAATATACACAAGAACCATAATGCTGATTCTAAGTCCTTTACTTTTACCTACCATATCTTTTGAATCCTCCTATTGTCCGTATTTCTTCTCACCGCGGAACTGGACGATGGTGATGCCAAGTACCAGCAGAAACAATACAATGGCCATGGCGCTGGCATATCCGTAATCAAGCGAACGGAACGCCGTATTGTAGATTTGATAAACCATAACCCTTGTAGAATCATTCAACTGGTTATCAGCGCCGGCAAATAGGTTGATAAAAATATCGTAGACTTTGAACGAATTGATGACTAGAATCATCAGCACAAAGAAGGATGTAGGCGCCAATTGAGGGACCGTCACATTGCGGAATCTTCTCCAGGCGTTAGCACCATCTAGCTCAGCAGCCTCATACAACTCAGGGTTGATTCCCTGAAGACCTGCTAAATAAATGACCATGTAATAACCCATGTTTTTCCACACTGTGAACAGGATTACTGTGAACATCGCCCAATGTTTATCCGCCGCCCAGCGGGGAAGATCCTCCAGCGGGATTCCGGTAAGGGTATGCAAAATATTATTGATCGGCCCCATCGTAGGGCTGAAGATAAAATTCCATACAGCAGCAACGGCTACCAAGGATGCTACATATGGGAAAAAGAATACGGTTCTCATGAAATTGCGGGCCATGATCTTCTGATTAAGCAAAATCGCCAGCGCGAGCGCAACAATCATGGTGAACGGTACTACGCCAATAGTGTAAACAATGGTATTCCATAATGCTTTGTGAAAAGTTGTATCTTTAATAAGCCGGGTGAAATTGTCCAGTCCAATATACTTCATTGGATTGGCCCCATCCCATTTCACAAAAGCTAGGATAAAGGCGAAAAACATGGGAACTAGTGTAAACACGGCAAATCCGATAAAGTTCGGCGCAATGAAGCTGTACGCTACCAGGTTTTCCCGGACACCTTTTGACAAATGACGTTTAGGGATTTTTTTTGTATCCAATATGGTTTCGTTCTGCATTCTTTCTCCTCCAAACCTTTCTATAAAAGGCGGGCTTTCACCCGCCCTTAGAATTCACCAACTCTCTTCAAGTTAATTGTTCAAGAGCTGCTGTACGCGCGTATTCATATCCTTCAAACCTTCGTCGATCGAAGCGTTTTTGGTCATAATGTTATCGTGGGCTTCGTTTAGAATTACTTCAATGTCCGCACTCTTTTCATGCATTGGCATTTCCAAATACGTCTGAACCGTAGTCAGTGCCGCTTTGCTGTTATCATCCGTAGGGAAACCGTCAATGGAAGTTATGGAACTGATAACTTCATCGTTCTTAATCGCTGGAATGGTTCCGGTGGAAGCAATGACTTTTGCACCTTCTTCACCAGTCACAAAGTTCATGAAATCAAGTGCCACTTCTTTATTTTTAGATTTCTGATTTACAGCCAGGGAAGTAATAGTACCCAGTGTTGTACCGGCTTCCACGCCATCCGGGTGAGGATATTTCACAATTCCCCAGTTGGTTGATTGAGACTCGCCGCTCTTCACCTTTTCAATTTGAGTCGCTATAAACCAGCTGCCCATGTTCATCATCGCAACGGAATTGTTGTAGAACACACCGGAATAATGCGTGCTTGAAGTCTTTAGTGTGGCGTAATCCATAACGATACCATCTTCCTGTTCTTTCAAAATCCGTTCATAGGTTGGCTTCAGGAAATCGTAGTTTCCACCGACAACATTGTTCTTGCCGTCAAGAATTCCGAACAATTGAACCGCGCTCCGCCAAGTATGATAATGGGCTCCGTATACTTTTTCAGCACCACTGCCGGAGGTCATTTTTCTAGCAAGTTCATCATATTGGTCGAATGTCATATCGTTACTTGGATACTCCACTCCTGCTTTATCGAACAAATCCTTATTGTAGTAAACGACCCAGAAATCACTGCGGAAAGGAAGCGCATACACTTCATCGTTCACTTCGATCTGTTCTACAGTACCGCCGTAGACGGATGGATCAATGTTTTTGTCTCCCATGAATCCCTTGAGCGGCTCTAAGTGATTTTGTTTCACAAGGTTTGAGTATCCAGGAATATCCTTAATCGTAAGAACATCCAGATCTGCACCACCGGACAACTGAGTACTCAGCATTGTCATGTAGTCAGTGGAACCAAGATCCACATAGTCAATCGTTACATTCGGATGCTCAGCTTTATAGGCATCGATCAACGGCTGATAGTATGCAGTGGCTTCCCAATCCCACAATGCCCATTTCAAGGTTACAGGCTCTTGCTTCGGATCAGCGGAAGCGCTTGCAGAATTACCCGTTTCTGGAGCAGCTGTTGCAGCACTGCCTTCGTTGTTGTTATTACCGGAACATCCGGCTAGCGCACTTAGGGAAAGTATTGTGGCAAAAGTCATGCCATAGAATCTTTTTAATTTCATTTGAAAATCCCCTTTTCCTTCTGATTGTTTACACGGATCGGCTCATCCGATCTATTTCAAAGTTTAAGACTTTCCTCTCTGGAATGGCATGTATTTTCAAACTCAGTTCATTCACTTTTCTTTGTTCTTCTCTTCCTCCTCGCTTCAAACCTGTAAAATCCTATTTAAAACATGTAAAATTCTCAGCTCCTCTGTCTTCCACTGTATGGAATCACAGGAATATGCTATGGTGTTAATATGGATATCGGTAAACTAGTTAAGCATATTATAAATAGAAGATTAACTTTGAACATGCATTAATTGAAAGATATTTTTGAAACCGCTTTATATTTTTCTGCATTGTGTAGAGGAGTGTTCAATACGGTAAGAAAATCAACCATTAAGAGCCGCATTATTCTGATCATGACCATCTTTGCGCTACTAATCGCCGCTCTGCTATCCTTTTTCAGCTATGAATTGATTACCTATTATCAGCGTAAAACAACCATCCAGGCGACTGAGTTCAACCTGCAGCTAGTTTCCCATATTATTGAACAAGATTTGATTAATCTCTCCTCATTAGCGATGACCAATAGCACCAACTCGTCCACCAATACATTACTCACTGATTATTTTGTATCTCCAAAGGCAAGCGCCAAGGATGCTGTTAATGTATTTAACTCTATGCAGGAGGACTTTCGGATCAATCGCTCCAATAGCTATGTCCGCCGCTTGATTGTTACGGGTAACAACGGAAAGTTCCTGCAGGTGGATAATTCCGTCAGCACTTCAATTCCACTTACTGTGCACAATATCGGTCAAATTCCCGGACTAAATAAAGATGCTGTGGAGCAGTGGGAACAAGTAATTAAGGACCCGCTCTCCACCACGAACGGAATTCCTTTTGTTCTACCTATTTACGGAGATGGGGCTGCCCGGATTGGAACGGTCTACTTACTTGCCAATACTTCCTTAATTACCGACAAGTTGAAGGGGTATTCCCTGCCTAAGAATTCTCGAATGCTGTTGACGCTCGGCAATCATCATTATCAGCTCATTGGCGATAAAGTGACTGCAATGACTACGCCGTATGAACCTGTGGCCTATACCGATGATAAGCCTGTCGGTCCACAAACCGAGCTGTCCATGATCAAGCTGGAGGATGAAGAAAGCCAAATCGTGGTCTCTTATCCCGTTCGTAGTGGAGTGATTCTGTCGCAGACCTTATCCAATGATCAATTCGCTCCCAAAGCAAATATATGGATTCTGGTAATGCTTGGCGTTTGTTTACTAGTCATCGTCTTAAGCGGCATTATTACTTTGTACTTAACCCGTAACATCAGTCTCCCGGTAGAGAAATTAAAGAAGCGAATTGATAAGATTGCCCAGGGCAACTTCTTGCTGGACCGCAATATCGAATGGAACAGTGAACTAGGTGATGTTGGTCGAGGTATCAACCGCCTGTCACAGGACATTGTTGCGCTCATGGATAGCCGGCTCGCTGACGAGAAGCAGAAACAGGAGCTAGAGTACAGGATGCTGCAAAGTCAGATCAATCCCCACTTCTTGTACAACACACTGAATTCGATCAAATGGATGGCTACGATTCAGAATGCTACCGGCATTGCAGAAATGACTACTTCACTCTCCAGACTGCTGCGGAGCATCGCCAAAGACAACCGGAGACTAATGCCACTGAAAGATGAGTTAAGCCTGCTCGATGACTATTTTCTGATTCAGAAATACCGGTATGGCAGTACAGTCTCGATGGTGAAGGAAATTGAAGATGAGGAACTGCTCTCCGGCCTGATTCCCCGTTTCACGTTACAACCTCTGGTTGAGAATGCTATCTTCCATGGCATCGAGCCCAAAGGTAGAGGAGATATTCTCATCACGGTGAAAAAAAGCGGATTTGCCGATATCCTGGTCACGATTGAAGACAACGGTGTAGGCATGAAGGAAGAACAAATCTCCACCATTCTGTGTGAATCGGAGGATGGAACTAGGGGAGTTTTCGAGAACGTTGGACTCCATAGTGTAAATGAGCGCTTACGGCTAGCCTTTGGGGAGAATTACGGTCTTTCGATTGAGAGTGAAATGGGCCAGTATACTCTAATGAAAATCCTTCTACCATTTATACAAAAAGAGTAGAATGGCAAATCTAGCAAGGATGTGGTCAAATTGATTAAATTATTAATTGCCGACGACGAAGCTCTTGTCTGTATCGGCTTGCAGTCTATGCTGAAATGGGAGCAATATAATATTGAAATTGTCGGTATCGCGCACAACGGTGCTCAAGAAGAAGAGATGATTGACACTCTCCACCCGGACATCGTAATCAGCGATATCAAAATGCCAATTAAGAGCGGTTTAGAGGTTGCCGCTTCGATACGCCAAAAATATGGTCGACTTCCGCTATTCATTATGTTGACTAGTTATGAAGAATTTAAATACGCACGTGCAGCTATAGAGGTGCAGGCCACGGATTATCTAGTAAAGCTGGAACTCACTCCGGAAGCACTGGCCGAATCCATCCGAAAGGCCATTTCCTTTCTAGAGAGTTACCAGACGATGGAAAGCTACCCAAAGCTTGTTCACCGTGGCAACCTTCAGGCGCAACGTGATAAATTCTTCATTCGTCTGTTCAATAACCTGTTCGAGAATAAGAACCAGTATCTTCTGCAGAAAGAGGATTTGGCGTTAGAGTTTTCCGAGCCCGCCTACCTGGTCTGTACTTGCCGCATTCTGGGCCCAGACACCGTCCCTCCCCGTGGAGATAAGCTGGTTGCCTTATGCTCAAGTACTGTGCAAATGGCAAAGGACACGCTTACTTCTATACAACCCTGCTATGTCACCAGTCTTGACTTACGTAATTTCGCCGTTGCTCTACCTGTCCCCGAAGTCGACCCCCGGCACTGGATGTCTGACATTGAGAAGCAACTTACCGACATGGCATCCGTATTACATAACTATTTCAATGTAACGATTATTGGTGCCATAGGGTTTGCCGTCGAGGAGCCCTATTTACTGCGGGAGAGCTACCTAGCAGCTCGAAAGGCATTGCCAGTTGCCGTGCAAGAACGGTCTTTTGTTTTCTTCGATGAGAAGGAATCTCTTGAGCAGGAGAATCAGTTGTTTGATTTCTCTGAATCCCGTTCAGAGATCCGCCGTGCTTTTGAAGAACTAGATACCCTTGCTTTATACACCATCATCTCCAAAATGATTGAAATCTTCGAAGACCGACCTGACTTACTGGTGCCCGCCACCGATGCTGCCTGCAATATTCTGTATATGGCCACTTCGCTTCTTGCGGATGGAGAAAACATTGTAGAGCATATCTTTGAAAATGAACCGGAAGGCTACCGGGCCATCTATCAGATGCATACAATTGAAGAGATCGCCGGCTGGTTGATTCAGTTCCGTGATGGCTGCTCGGAAATTCTCTCTACTCGAAGACAAAGCTATAAAGAACAAATCGTCAAAAATGTCCAGGAATACATCAAAAGAAATCTCGGCACTAAGCTTTCACTGAATCAAGTAGCAGATGTCTTCAATTTCAGTCCAAACTATTTAAGCCATCTGTTCTCCAAAGTCGCTAAGGTCAATTATGTAGAATATATCACAGAGACTAAAATCACTGTGGCCAAGGAAATGATGATGCGCGGTGAAGGTCGTATTTACGAAATTTCCCAAAAACTTGGTTATGAAAGTGCCTTCTATTTCAGTAAGGTCTTCAAAAAAGTGACGGGGATCTCACCCAGAGAATATATGCAACAAATTGAAGCAGGCTGATAGAGAAAACCGCCCCCGCCAAAAAGCAGTTCCGACAACAAAAAATCTCGTTTCCAAGACAAATGTCTAGGAAACGAGATTTTTTCGTAGTGCCATCCCTATTCGGCAAGCTTTCACTAGGGACAAGCACCAGTAACTATTTCATTTGAGCTTGTTCTTCTCTAGTAGGACCAATTACGCCAGGTACACGAAGACCTGCTTGACGTAAGAGGACAGTCATTTGACCACGATGATGTGTCTGGTGATCTATAAGCGATCTAAGCATTGCACCACGAGGCATTAATCCAGCAAAGGTCTGTACACTCTCAACCATTTGCTCGTCCGTTAATTTCTCAAGCTCAGAAGCAATATTAGCCGCGATATTCTTATAAGCTTCAACAATCACAGCCGCATGAGCCGGAACTTCCTTCGGATTGCCTACTGGAGTAAGTGTTAACCCTACCTGACCACCAAAAAACATCGGACAGGTTGCCAAGTGCCAACCTAACCATCCCAATGAGTTATGACCTTCAACAATTACCTGATCTAATTTGTCATCGGTAAGTGATTCAAGAACGCGAATTGTCCCTGCAGAAGCGCTTGCCCATTCTCCTAGAAAATCTTGAACTGTTCTGTACATTTGAAATCCCCTTTATTGGTCGTTAAATAACGATTACTTAGTCATACCAATTAAATTATAACCTGTCACAGGGTCTGTTACAAACAATCTATAAAATTTGAACTGAAATAGGCTGAACTGAAAATCTTTATGCATGAAGAAGCACACGATCACTGATAACAATACGGATTCGGTTGATGTTCTTCATAAATTCAGCCATGTGAAAACGGAATAATTACTTGGTAACTAATCAGACCGACAGTGGGTTAAATCCTAACAACCGAATTCTGAGTCGTTAACATGAATGGATGACCTTGGTTTTTTTGTGATTTTTCATTTAGGATAAGAAAAGAAAAAAATCAGAAGGTACGGTCTGAATTATCAAATATCCCACCTAATTCAAGAAGATAGGAGCTTTTGAAATTGCATCCGCTATGATACTCATCGTCATAAGTATTCAACATTTTTTCATTTTATCAATGATAACCATTTTTACTAAAGTTAAAAAAACAAATCTTTCCTA
>NZ_CDRJTB010000100.1:0-15568 GCF_976954365.1 Paenibacillus sp. Marseille-Q9583 | reverse complement strand
CCGACCGTGACGCCAACACCAACGCCGACCGTGACGCCAACACCAACGCCGGTCGTGACACCAACACCAACGCCGGTCGTGACACCAACACCAACGCCGGTCGTGACACCAACACCAACGCCGGTCGTGACACCAACACCAACGCCGATCGTGACACCAACACCAACGCCGACCGTGACGCCAACACCAACGCCGGTCGTGACACCAACACCAACGCCGATCGTGACGCCAACACCGACGCCGTCGTCGGAAGTAACACCAACACCGACATCGTCGTCGGAAGTAACACCAACACCGACACCGTCGTCGGAAGTAACACCAACACCGACATCGTCGTCGGAAGTGACGCCAACACCGACGCCAACGCCGGAGCTTCCGGTGTTCCCGACACCAACACCATCATTTGTAATTGGCACTATCATTGTTAATGATGATCCTGTGCCGCTGGGCCCTGTAGCTTCGTCGACTCCAGCACCAGTACCAACACCAACACCGTCGAGCAACACAGAGGTACTTGTTGAGGATGAGGAGATTCCTTTAGGACCAGTATTGACGGTAGCACCAACGCCGTCACCAGAGGATATTGCTGTAGTGGATGATACAATCCCGCTAGGTAACCCACCTGTGGATGAACTTCCAAAAACGGGAGAATCAAGTTCAGTCCCTTATTATGTAACTGGTCTAGGTTTTGCACTTATTGGATTGCTAATGAGAAATAGATTCTCAAGCAAGAAATAATAAACGGTGATTGTAGCTTGAACACAAGTTATGCCGTGAAGAATAATAAAGCCGCTTTCGGGACATATTCCGAGGGCGGTTTTCTTTTGTTATGATTGTTATATTTTGGCGCATTCTAAGTAGATGTTATACTGATTTACAACGGATATGAGGAAAGGACGGGGAAGATGAATTGGTATGGTTCTTCATTAGCGCTGTCATTGTCATAGGAGCTCTGATCTATGCGGGCTTTTTCTTTTATGGAATTGCTATTAAACGAGCACCAAAGGAATTCCTGAGTAATAATCGTGATTTGAAGGTTGATCCCCCGGTTGCCGGGGCTTCTTGGGGTGAGGGGAAGGATTGGATCTCCAGTCAGAGCTTTGAGAATGTGGAGATTACATCTGAGGACGGGCTACAACTAAGAGGCTACTTGCTCCTTTCGGATTGTGCTGAAGGTCGTACAGCGATTCTAGCTCACGGTTATTCTGGAAAAGGGAAGGATATGGGGGTGTATGCCAAAATCTATTACGAGAGACTGGGCTTTAATATCCTGATTCCCGATGCCAGGGGACATGGGGAAAGCGCTGGAAATTATATTGGTTTTGGATGGCATGAGCGCAAGGATTATTTACAGTGGATTGAATATATAATAGAAAAGATTGGGCCCAGTGCTCAAGTTGTGCTTCATGGGGTCTCTATGGGTGGTGCTACAGTGCTAATGACCTCAGGTGAAAATCTCCCGCCGCAGGTCAAAGCTATTGTCTCGGACTGCGCTTACAGCTCAGTTAAAGCACAATTAGCCTACCAACTACGGCGTATGTATCGCTTGCCAAGTTTCCCTTTTATTCAAAGTGCGAGTCTAATTACTCGTTTGAAAGCAGGGTATGGTTTTAGTGAAGCGTCTGCCTTGAGACAGGTGAGGAAGGCGAAGGTGCCGATTCTTTTTATTCATGGGGATGCCGATAATTTTGTACCATATAGTATGATGAATGAATTGTATGAGGCATGTCAGAGTCCCAAAGAGAAGTTCGTTGTGCCGCAAGCAGGGCATGGGTTAGCTTATGATATGGATAAGACGGGGTATATAAACGTAGTAACAGCTTTTGTGAATCAGTATGTAAATTAGATGCCCTGAACGTAGACAGCGCCCGATATCCGCTAGGTAGCGGTTATCGGGCGCCTATATTTTTCCACACATGGCATGTGTCCTTATGTAAGGTTCGTACAGCCATGCTTTTTCGTTATATTCATCCCCCGCCGTTCGTGAGTAACGGGTGTCTTAATTCCTTGTTATTTCCAGCAGCCGTGTGGCGAGAATAATCCTTCCAATACGACAAAAGCCCTACCTCTCTTTTGCCCTTGCGGCTCCATTGACCGCGCCAGTGTGAATCGGAATGCTATATTTCGAATTTAGTCTCATAAAAAGGAAAGTTTCTGCAAGAAAACATGAAGCCTCTGTGTCCAAATTGCCGAAGTGTAAAATAGTCGGCCTGACATCTTCTTGATGGGGATATTCAATATATCGAAAAACAAATACGATATAAATATAACACAGTATTTTTCAAAAGGCAAATATAATAATGAATTCCAAGATAAGGGTTGTATGATTTAGAAGGGGAACAAGTAGAACGGGATATAGCGTTTGATTCGAATATAATGTGTGCCGGATTATTTGCGGATTAATTCGGAAAAGCTAGAAAGCCAGAGTAAATGGGGCTGTAGGGGTTATTTTGCGTGCCTATTTTGTGAACTGGTCTCTAAAACTTACATTAAACCCCAACATTGATTGAAGGATTGAGGGTAGACCGTTATAATTAATAAGTCTGGATTTTAATTAAAAAATAAGGGAGATTTTCATGAAACGCGCAGATGTGTGGTTGATTTCCATCGTGTTAATTGCTGCGCTCGCTTTTCTCGCACCGAGATGGTTTTCGGACAATGATGATAAAGGTGGGGCCGGTAAAAATCTCGTAGCCAATGTAACGGTGGACGGCGAGTTATTTAAAACGGTAAAGCTTACAAAAGAAGAACAAACCATTGAGGTCCGTACCGAACGTGGCTATAACCTCTTGAAGGTGCATGATTACGGGATTGAAATGTACGATGCCGACTGCCCGGATCAAGTATGCCTAGGTTTTGGTTTTATTACCCTGCCCAAACAGACGATTGTCTGTCTACCGCATAGAGTATTAGTGGAAATCACAAGTGCGTCGGGGGAGGATGATATCGATGCCTATGTCCAGTAGTGAATCTGCAACAGCTTTGAAAAGAACGGTAATTATTGCGATTTTCGCCGCAGTGGCAGTAGTGCTTAGTTTAATAGAGGCGCAGATTCCGTTGTCAGGAATGGGACTGGTGCCGGGTGCTAAACTAGGATTAGCTAACATTATGATTTTGACTTGTATTTACTTTTTACGTGGACGGGACGCATTCCTGCTTGTCATCCTCAAAACGTTGCTTACTGCATTTTTGCTAGGTACTTTTTCAAGCTTACTATTCAGTTTATTCGGTTCGCTGTTTAGCTTTGTTGTAATGTTCGTGTTAATGCTGATTAGTGGCAAAGGCAAGAGTATAAGCTTGATCGGCATTAGTATAGCTGGTGGGATTGCACATAATATCGGTCAGCTGCTGGCAGCTTCTATGGTATTCTCATCCCTTAGTATTTTTTATTATCTTCCCATGCTGCTAATCACTGGAGTAGTAACAGGAATTGCCGTGGGCTATGCAGTCCGTTATTTGGTGGCTTCATTGTCAAAAATATCGTTGTTTGAAGAGTTTTTGGACTGATTAGTCACATCAGCGGAAGGATGACTAACATGAATGAGTCATATGAAGGTCAAGAATTAGATGGAGAAGGACAAGCTATCATCTCTCTGGATGGGGTATCGTTTGGTTATGATCCTGAGCATCCGATTCTTCAAAATATAACGTTATCTATTTCTCAGGGACAATGGGTTAGCTTGGTTGGTCCTAATGGCTGCGGAAAGTCTACGCTAGTTAAGTTACTAAATGCTTTGCTGCCTAAGAATGCTGGCGAGATTGTGGTTAGTGGTATGCAACTGAGTGAGGAAACGATCGGAAGCATTCGGCAATGCATCGGTATGGTGTTCCAAAATCCAGATAATCAGTTTATTGGAGCCACTGTAGAGGAAGATATCTTATTCGGCCTGGAAGGGCTTTGTTTGTCGTACGAAGAGATGGCTGAACGATTACACTCTTATACGACGAGGCTGGGAATAAATCATCTGCTGTCCAAACACCCAGGTGAGCTGTCTGGAGGCCAAAAGCAACGTGTCGCTATCGCCTCCATTCTTGCTATGGAACCAGGCATCGTCATTTTTGACGAGGCCTCTTCTATGTTGGATGAAGGAAGCAGAAATGATCTTCTTGGTATTTTGCAGGATATGCGAGCGGAAGGAAAGTATACGATCCTTATGATTACGCATGATGCAGATGAGATTTTGGCATCGGATCGGGTGCTTGCGTTGCATGGAGGTGGTTTAGCTGCTGATGTTACACCGGCGGAGTTGTTCCGGAACGAGGAGCTTCTGGAAAAATGCCATCTGTGTGAGCCGTATCCTTGGCGTCTTGCACGCGAGCTGCAGACTCAGGGCATCCATGTGGATGTTCCCACCAGTGAAAAGGAGCTTATAGACACGTTATGGCCATAGAATTACAGCAAGTAAGTTATTCCTATGCTGACCGAAGCCTATGGAAGCTGACAGCGCTCCGCGACATTAACCTCAGTGTTCCAACAGGCTCTATGGTTGGTATTGCTGGGGCGACAGGCTCTGGTAAATCGACACTGCTGCAGTTGTTTAACGGGATACTGAAACCAACGGAGGGTACGGTAAAAGTACTCGATGTAACCATTCAGGCGGGGGAGAAATCACCTAAGCTGATGCCGCTGCGCCGTAGAGTCGGATTGGTATTTCAATTTCCAGAGCAGCAAATGTTTGAAGATACGGTCGAAAAGGATCTTATCTTCGGTCCTCTTAACTTCGGCATGAGCCTAGAAGAGGCAAAGGCACGCGCAAGACAGGCCATGTTGGATATGGGGCTGGATCTGGCGCTGCTAGAGCGGAATCCTTTTAAATTGAGCGGTGGGCAAATGCGTAAGGCAGCTATCGCCTCCGTACTAGCTATGGACCCTGAAGTCATCGTTCTGGATGAACCGACGGCTACGCTTGATCCCATCAGCCGTGCAGAACTAATCCACTTGCTGGAGCGTTTATGCCGTGAGCAGGGGAGAACGATCATCGTCGTCACGCATCGGATGGATGAGTTATTGCCTTACGCGGACAACTGGCTTGTCCTTAAAGAGGGCAGTACGGCATTTCAAGGCAGCGTAAAAGCACTGGCAGATGACCCTTCGATTCTGGAACAGTGTGGCTTGACGGTTCCGCAGTCCCTTCGTTACTGGCGTGCAGTAGCTGATCGCTTTGGTCTTACGGATGAAGCTCCTCGCTTAACGGCAGAGAGCTTAGCAGAGCTAATCGCTTCGCTGCCATCTGGATCAGGCAACTCTAGCGAGCAGCACGAAGGAAAGAGGGATGGCCATGAATGAGAAGCTAATCATAGGGCGCAGTATTGAGACCGGTTCATGGGTGCATAAGCTAGATGCTCGTGCCAAAATCACCGGAATGCTATTATACGTAGCTGTTATCCTGCTCTCTCGTTCGTGGATGGCTATGGCGCTGCTGGCTATTTTCTCAATAGCGGTTATGGCTTCCACGCGGATTCCGCTTAAATACTTCCTGAAAGCAGCTAAGCCTTTACGGTATTTAATGCTATTTATCTTTATCGTACAGCTGCTGTCTGTGAAGACGGGTGAGGCGGTGCTGACGCTTGGTTCGTGGTCTATTTATGAGGGAGGGCTAAGATTAGGCGCATTTTCGGTCATCCGCATGTTCTTTCTGATCACTTTCACGGCGCTACTTACATTCACCACAACGCCGGGTAAGCTGAATCAAGGGCTGGAGGGGATTTTGGCTCCTTTCAAAAAGTTTGGCTTGAAGCCCGACCGTATCACACTGATGATCAGCATTTCCCTTCGTTTCATTCCTACGATTCTAGACGAGTCGCAGATTATCATGAAAGCGCAGGCCTCACGGGGTGCTGATCTGAAGGAGCTACCTTTAAAGGAAAAGGGACGAATGTTAGTGTCCTTGCTGGTTCCGATTATCGCTAGTGCGTTTAGGCGTGCGCAGGATCTGGTATATTCCATGGAAGCTCGTGGCTTTCGTATGGATGCTCCGCGTAGCCAGTATCACCGCCTAAGGTGGGGCATATTCGATACTATTTTTATTACTATGTTTATTGTAATGGGGATTGCAGTAGCTTTGGTGTAAAGTACAACTTGTATGGAGAGTATCAACTTGGGAGGGAACTTGAATGGCACGTTATTTTAATGGTAGAGAGATTGAATTATTAGCACCCGCAGGAACGTTTGAGATTTTCAAGGAAGTGATCCAGGCACGATGTGATGCAGTTTATTTTGGTGGACCTGTATTGAATATGAGAATGATGCGTAAAGGATATAATCTGTCTCATGAGGAGATCGTAGAGGCACTAGATATTGCTCACCGTCTAGACAAAAAAGTGTATATCACAGTGAATAACCTATTTAGTGAAGAAGATGTGGAAGAGGCTAAAGAATACCTTCGTTTCCTTGATGGTGCTCGTCCCGATGCCTTGATTGTTCAGGATATGGCAGTGCTGGAGCTAATTCGCGAGATGGAGCTTAATCTTCCTATTCACTCTTCGGTCATGATGAATGTTCACAATCTGGAAATGATCTACGCATTGCGTGATCTGGGTGTAAGTCGTGTGGTTGCTTCGCGGGAAATGGATCTGCAGACAGCTAAGCTGCTAGGTCAGCGGAGTGGGATGGAACTGGAGTATTTTATTCACGGGGATATGTGCTCCGTTCACGGTGCGAATTGTTATTTCAGCTCCCATGTATTCGGTATGAGCAGTAACCGTGGGAAATGTATGAAGCCTTGCCGCTGGGATTATCGGGTTAAAAAAGACGGGTATGTATATCCGGCCGAATACCCCCTAGCTGTAAAAGATATGTTCATGTATGAACATCTTCCGGAATTGATCGAATCAGGGATTACCTCCTTCAAAATAGAGGGCCGCATGCGGGATAAGGAGTTTATGGTGATGCTGGCGAATAGCTACGGCGAAGCCATTGACCGGTATATCGATGATCCGATTGGCTTTGATCGTACGGTAGATACAAAAGAGCTTTATAATAACCGTAAACGTGACTTTTCGACGGCGTATGCCTTCGGCAAACCAGGACTGACTAACATTAACCGCCGTTATGAAGGAACTGGTAAATTTTATAGCACTGGAAAAGTATTCAGTACACCAACTGCAGAGCGTGAGCTGTCTGAGAAACGAGTTGAGCAGTTGCGGGAAAGATTGGCTGAGGTCGAGCAACCGGAGAAGACGAAAGCTAAGTTAGCTGTACGTGTGAATAATATGGAACAGGCACGGATGGTCTTAGAGCTTGGTGTAGATAGCCTGTACTTGCCAGGGGATGTATTTGAACCAGATAAACCTTTTACAAAGCGTGACATCAAGGAACTGGGTGAGCTAAAGGGCGATAGCGAAATCTACTTGGGTTTACCACGTATGATGACCGAGCTGCATTTTGACCAATATGATCAATTGCTTGGCGGAGAACGCTTGCCGATTGACGGTATTATCGTTACAAATTTAGGAGCTATTCGTCGTTATAACAATACAGGTTATCCGCTAATTGGGGACAGTAACTTAAATGTATACAATCATCTTTCAGCGCAATTATATGCTAACTTAGGTTTAACTCAGCTTTCGGTATCACCAGAAATGACGCTAGAGCATTTTGCTACCTTTGCCTCTCGTTGCAAAACGCCTTTGGAAGTTGTTGTTCATGGTACACCTGCACTAATGTATATGGAACATGATCTTTATGAGAATACGGAGTTAATGGAGCCTATTGCTGAAGAGGATAATCAATATGTACACAATAATGTATTGGTACTAAAGACAGACCAAGGCGAGAATCCGGTATATCGTGATCAGCACGGCCGTTGCCATCTATTATTCGCAAAAGAGCTTTGCTATTTACCTTTGTTGAGTGAGATGAGTGGACTAGGGATATCAAGCTTCCGTATTGAAGGAGCAACCTATAGCGTCGAACAGCTACGTGAAATTATTGTTTCTTATCAACAGGCAATCAACGGATCTGATAGCGGGGATGACATGCTGGGCGGCCTTAAGCCGGTCTATGCTGGTTATACTTTAGGCTCGCTACAGTTCAACTAATTGTATTTTAATGGGAACTAAATATCGCCTAGTGATAGGGCGGTGCACAGGACTCTATGAATAAGTTACTATTTTCACAAAAAGGAGAGAACCCTTCATGGAACAACAAGACTTCATCGGAAGAGAAGCAGTAGCAGCCAAACGTAAGCAATATTTCTATCCTTGTACACAGCACTTTTACCGTGATGCACCTCAGCTTGTTCGTGGTTCAATGCAGTTTGTTTATGATGAAAAAGGAAAGTCCTATACGGATTTCTTCGCTGGCGTATCCGTAGTCGCATGTGGTCACTGTAATCCGGCTATAACAGTACGCACGATTGAACAACTGCAGCAGCTGCAGCATACGACAACCATCTATCTAACTCAACCGAGTGTAGATTTGGCAGAGCGTTTGGAAGAGGTTATGCCGGGTGGGCTACGACGGACCTTCTTTGTTAACAGTGGTTCTGAAGCTAATGAGGGAGCTCTGCTGCTCGCTCGGATGTATACGGGACGTAAAGGGTTTATAGCGCTGGAGAGTGGCCTGCATGGCCGTACCAATCTAACTATGAGTGTGACAGGCCTGCCTATGTGGCGTACCGATAAATACTTGGATCATGACGTTGAGTTTATTCCTCGCCCATATCATCCGGATTTATCGCTGGAGGAAGCGGCATCGTTATCCCTGGAATCGCTAGAGCGGGTGCTTGAAGAGAAGGGGAATACTATCGCTGCCATGATCGTAGAGCCAATCCAAGGCAACGGCGGAATGATTATGCCAACCCGAACCTACTTCCGTGATGTAAAAGCATTGTTAGAGAGATACGGTGTACTCCTAATCGCTGATGAAATCCAAACTGGATTTGGACGTACTGGTAAAATGTTTGCTATGGAGCATTTTGACGTTGTACCCGATATTATAAGTATGGCCAAAGCACTCGGTAACGGAATTCCAGTTGCAGCCTTCGCTACAACCGATGAGATTGCCCTTGCTCTAAACCGTCCTTCAGCTTCCACATTTGGGGGGAATCCGGTATCTGCTGCAACAGCGCTGGCTGTGCTTGATTATATTCGAGATGAACGGCTTCCTGAACGCTCGGTACAGCTCGGAGAACAATTGAAGGCAGGTCTGAAGGCTTTGCAAGCTCGTTATCCTTCGTTGATGGTTGATGTGCGGGGAACTGGACTAATGCTGGGTGCGGAGCTAACGGGTGTAGATGCTGAGGGTGCAGCGGCACATACAGATCAAGTGCTGGAGGCGATGAAGGACCGAGGTTATCTAATCGGTAAAAATGGCATAGGGCGCAATGTACTAGCCTTCCAGCCACCGATGATTATTACGGAAGAAGATATCGACGGGATGCTTGACGTCCTGAACGAAGTTCTTGCAGACCATAATCATTAATGGACATAAACACAGTAGTGAAGAAAGAGGAATGCACGAATGGCGATTCTAAACATATGTAAAACTGCAGGTCTAAAACTTAAAATGTTCAGCGAATTGGTAATGTTCTCTCATACGCTTTTTTCGCTACCATTTGCTATTATATCGATGGTATGGGCCGCAGGGGGCTGGCCATCGGGACATGTGATGATCTGGGGATTGATTGCATTGATAGGCGCCCGTAATGGCGCCAATGCATTCAATCGGCTGGCGGACCGTACGTTCGATGAACAGAATCCTCGTACGGCACATCGACATCTGCCTCAACGCTTACTGGCGGAAAAAGAAGTTGTTGTCTTTGTTATTGTTAACTACGCCATTTTTATTGTGGCTTCAGGCATGCTTAATTTGCTCTGCTTGATCTTGTCACCGGTGGCTATCGTATTGATATCAACCTATTCCTACACGAAGCGGTTTACCTTTCTCAGCCATTTATATTTAGGATTTGTTATTGCTTCTGCACCAATTGGCGCATGGTTCGCTGTAACCGGAAATATCGCATTTACACCGTTTGTTATCGGTACTGTTGTTATGCTGTGGATTGCCGGATTTGATATTATTTACGGCACTCAGGATATCGACTTTGACCGGCGGCATGGTCTATGGTCTATTCCTAGCTTTTTCGGACTAGAGAACGCGCTACGCATTGCAAAAGGACTACATTTTATCATGATTATGCTGCTATTGTTCCTATATTTATGGCGTGATCTCGGCTGGATATATCTGGTAGGAATTGGAATTGCGACGCTGCTCCTGATGACCGAGCATAAGATTATAAAACCATCGAATCGTAAGCTGATGAAGGTAGCTTCTTATAATCTGAATCAGGTGATCAGCATAGTGATTTTATTGTGTACGCTGATTGATTTTTTTTATGTTAGCTAGGGAGTGATAAGGCGGTGGTAAGAAGCTGCACTGCGTGGAATGTTGGACTGTAGGGTCGCTGTTATTCTCGGATTTCTTTGATTTTAACCGGCTGTCTGCGGTAGAAACCCGAGAATAGCGTATGCTTTCGAAGTGAGCTTTCCTACGGAAAGCTTTCGGGCGAGCGCTACGCTTCTGCAGTTCCAAAATTCCACGCAGTGAAGTCCTAACCATTGGCGCATTGCCTCCAAGCTAACAACAAAAGACAACAGCCCACCCAAAAGAGGGTAGGCAAAGGGATTGGAAAGCTGGTTACGCGGCTTTCCTTTTTTTTTGTTTTTTACGAGGATCTGCGAGGGGGGGCAGAGCAGTGTAAGAGGGCTGAACTTATCTAAGGCAGACTTATAGGGAAAACCTCCCTATAAGTCTGAGCATTATTGTGTTCAATTTATGTTATAGGGAAAGTCTCCCTCTAATTTGGCTGATTAGTCTATAAGCCATGCAAATTCAGGTTTTTAGAGGGAGGAATTCCTTATAATCGTGGATTTCAAACGATTATAAGTTAATTATAGGGAGGATTTCCCTATATGTTCGGTATAGTAGAGCTTGGAAGCGAAAAGGCTAAACATGCTCACGGGCGCTGCGCTACGTTCGGCTTGTTTAGCTAAAGTACACAAAAAAAACGGATAACCACCCAAGTGAATGGAAGGTATCCGTTTTTGATTGTCCTTAGCGATCACGGTCGGCAAAATATTGCAGCAGTGTATCCAGATCGGTATGCGCCGGATAGGAGGAGAGTTGCTGCACAATCGCTCCAGCCTTATCCAGGTAGTTCTGGCTGAACTGTTCTGCGCGAGCTAAGGCATCGCTTCTCTTAATAAGGGCGAGCACATGTGCCACCTCAGCATCGGAAGAATCAGGGCCGATTGCACGAATCACAGGCGAAAGCTTTGGATCCTGCAATGCATAAAGCACTGGCAGGGTAACCTGACCATGACGCAGATCGCTGCCAGCAGGTTTACCCAGCACAGCCTCAGACTGGGTGAAATCCAGCAGGTCATCTTGTATTTGAAAAGACATGCCTAAGGCTTCGCCAAAGGTATATAGGAGGTTGGCCACTTCCTCTGAGCTTTCGGTGGATAATGCACCCACACGTAAGCAGGTGGCCATAAGAAGAGCTGTTTTGTTTAAGGACTTCTCCAGATACTGCTCCATTGTAATCTCATAATCAAAAGCATGTTCCATTTGCTGATACTCACCTAGACAGAGCTGAGCAGTAGCTACAGAAGATAAGTCATGAACATATTTGTTTTTGTCTCCGGTATATTTGCTTAACAGTTCGATAACCCGAGCGGACATATAATTGCCAATATGCACTGCTGATAGTGTGCCCGTCTTAGTATGTAGGGCGGGTTTGCCCCGCCGTAACTCAGAATCGTCGATGATATCATCATGAATTAATGAGGCAACATGAATAAATTCAGCGGCAGCAGCTAATTGAAGCGCTCTTCGACCCGTATCCTTTCGGCCAAAACGACTGCCAACAATGACCATAAGAGGACGGAGGCGTTTACCTCCAGAATTTATAAGCTCAAGAACACTCTGCCCGAGTTGTGATTTCTTAGGAACATCCTTATCTCGTGCCACAAGATTTACGATTTCACGATTAATTTCATCTATGTCTATGTTTAAGGCCTCATGCAGCTTCATCTTATAGATCCCACCTGTCAAATGGCTTTGCTTGTGCGACTGCGCTGTCTGCACTCTTGAATCAAGAACTGTTCGATTCCAGCCGCTGGATCATGTTCCGCGAAGTCTCCATTTGACCGTCTAATTTGCATTTTTTTGATCGAAGGAGCTAGATAAGCAACTAGGTCGAGCTCACGGCATTTCACCGCAAACTGAAGGTAAAAGCTGTACAAATAATCTCCATCCAAAATGTTGCGTGTAAGGTCGGGATGATGTGGGATACATTCCATATGGCGCTCAGCTGCCAAAGTGAGAATAGTGTAGATACCCAGCAAATTGACTTTGCGGTTGTATTCCAGATCATGGCGTTCTAGTACCGAGATTAGCTGCTCACATGCAGCCGGAGAGGGATTAAGCTCAATTCCGGCAATAGGTGACATTTCAGTATGCAACAACCGGAGGGTATCTTCTATGAGTTGTTTGTTCACAAGATTCTCTCCTTCTTGTCGGTTTTGCCGGAAGAAACCATACCCCTGATCATCCCTACAAAACCATTCATTAAAGAATAAATTGACCATTTCCTGATATTAGGAAGATTATTTTCTTCTTGTAAATAAGGAGAGTAATGTGTCCTAGGGACACATTACTCTGAAGTACATCCATATTTAACTTACCGACATGCAATCTACATATTTGTTCTAAAATAAATTACACGAATTCAGGGCTTTATAATCAGTCGGTGTATAGATACCATCGTCTGACGATCGGAACTCTCTTCCAATGTTTCTTAAGCCAAGGAAGTACATAGTAATCTAGGCCAAATGTGCTGCCCGATCCACCGATGCAGGCGATACCCGCACCAACATACCATAACATTTCTGTAGAAGCCATTTTGGTCGACCAGATCATGACGGACATGGCTATCGTCGCTATAGAAGCAATAGCTGTGAACAGACCAACGATGAGCATAATACCGAACACGATTTCTGCACATACCATACCAATTTGGAACCATTTTGCGAGGAAAGTATAACTTCCGTCGTTGTTGTAGAACATCAAATCCATGAACCAGTTTGTAATATTATATACGAAGCCAGGAACTGGCAATGCTTCAACCGCTTCTTTTGCAGTGGATACTGCTGAAGCTGCAGATTGTGCATCTACTGTTGTTTTAACTGCATCCACCGCTACGCTGGCTGCTGATGAAGCATCCGTTGCAAAAGGAGCGGCTGGAATTAGGAATATCTTGTTAGGATCTACCCAAATTTTCCGTAGCTTATCTATACCTTCATATAACCACATTCCACCAAGCAGCATGCGAAGCGGAACGAGCCAGAAGTTAGGTGAACGCTTGGAGAAGTGTCCGCCCAAGAAGCTCTTACGGTTCTCAACATGGAAGAACTCATGCATCATGTAAGTCCAAACCTTATTGAAGCCTACAACCTGAGACAGGTAGAACATATTGATAAAGTGTTTGGATAACATTGCCATAAAACCAGTAAGCATAAAGAACTTGCCTGGCAAACCAACGTTTGCTACACCGTAGCGGCTACCGATGGATACCATGGTACCGTGGAAACCTGGTTTGTATGCTTTTTTAGCAGTGTTCTGAATGTCAGCTGCAATGTTACCAGCAACGATCGGAGCTGCTTGTTCAGCATTCTCAACCATTTGTGGTACAGGACGAGTTTCACCTTCAGGAATGAAGAAAATGTTGTCCCCTACTACATATACGTTCTTATGATCTACACTTTCAAGGTTCTCATTCGTAACAATACGTTTGCGTCCTTGTTGTTGTACTTCAAGTCCACCCACGATTTCAGAACCTTCAACACCTGCAGTCCAAACAATGGTTTGTGAAGCGACAACATTTTTCTCACCAAGGGCAACACTACCTTCGCCTACTTCAGTGATCTTGGCGCCTGTAACAATTTCCACGTTCAGCTTGCGAAGGTGAGCTTCGGCTTTTTGAATCAGCTTATCTGGAAGGATAGGCAGAATCTTCGGAGCCATATCAGCCACAATCAATCTTACTTCGGATGGGTCAATATAGAACTCCTTGCACAATTCCTCGCGTTGCTCAGCCATTTCCCCAACAAGCTCGACACCTGTAAAGCCGGCACCGATGATAACAAAAGTTAACATTGCACGGCGTACAGTTGGATTTTTCTCCATAGCGGCTTTGGTATACATGTCGCGGATTTGACGTTTCAATGCTACCGCATCATCGTAAGACCAGAAGGAGAAGGTATTCTCTTCTGCACCTGGAATGCCGAAGAAGGTTGGTTTGCTACCTGTACCGATTACAAGGTAATCGTACGCATAGGTAGTTTTATTGGATTTGAGTTTCTTACCCTTGAAATCAATATTGCTGATTTCGTCAAGAACAACATTCACTTTAAGGCCAGCAAAGATTTTCTTAAGATCGATCTTGATTGAATCCTCTGGAGCACGGTTCGCGGCAACCTCATGCAGCTCAGTCAATAGAGTGTGATATGGATTCCGGTCGATCAGTGTGATTTCAACATCTTTGTTTTTCTTAAATTTCTTTGCCAGTTTCTTAGCCGTGAGTACGCCGCCGTAGCCGCCGCCCAAAATGACTATTTTTTTCAAAAGAAATTCACCTCATTCGTCTGATTAACTGCAGAAGGTTATGCGAAATTATTTCGCGCCTTCGAGTGCTTTTTCAGCAAGTGTAAAATATTCACCAACATGAATACTCACGCCGGAAATTGCATCTGTTTTACCTTCAGCTGTAAGTTCTGGAGCAGCGCCTTTTTCAAGGTAGTATTGCTCAACTTTAGCGATCTCTTCATGCCATTCAGCTTGAGCACCGCCAGCTTTCATACCGTATTTACCGTCAACGGAGAATTGTTTTTTGTCGTCGCCAGCAGCATTTACACCGCTGAATTTAACAGCGACGATATTACCGTTAGCAACAGTCAAGTCAACAGTGGATTTCCAACCGGAGTCTTTATCCATTTCGCCTTCAGCATGGTAGCCTCCGTCTTTGTATTGACCAGCTTCAACAGGGCCAGCGGCCAGAGCAGCTTCAGCAGCTTTTACAAAGTCAGTAACATGTACAGATACTCCGGAGATAGCGTCAGTTTTCCCCTCAGCGTCTAAAGTTATAGCTGCTGGATCTTGTTTCTCAATCAGAAATGCTTCAGCTTTAGCTGCTTGCTCGTGCCATTCAGAAGAAGCACCGCCAGCTTTCATGCCATATTTACCATCTTCGGATACTTTTTTCTTCAGGTCGCCTGCACTATTAACGTTAAAAGCATTCCAATCAGCTTTAGTGATTTTTCCACCTTCTACAGTCAAGAGTGCATAAGTTTGCCAGCCAGTTTTAGCATCGGCTTCAACAGCAGCGTAGTAAGTTCCATCTTTGTACTTCGCTGTTTCAGTTCCTGTGTTGCCGGAATTAGCTGCTGCATTGGTTTCAGTTGGAGCATTAGTAGCCGCCGGTGTGTTGTCTGTGTTGTTACCACAACCTGCAAGCAAACTACCTAGGATAAGGGCAGTCGACAAGATTACTGTTGTTTTTTTCAT
>NZ_CDRJTB010000099.1:0-16570 GCF_976954365.1 Paenibacillus sp. Marseille-Q9583 | reverse complement strand
GAAAAAATTCACATCGTTATCTTTTCTATTAAGGGGAGAAGCAAATGTATATAGCAAAAATAAAAATCGAAAATTACAGAAATTTTAAAAATAAAACCGTTATTTTTAACGAGGGTATCAATGTTATTATTGGGCATAACAATGCGGGGAAGACAAATCTTATCAAAGCTTTAGCTCTCGTTTTAGACTCGAATGGAAAAAAGAGATTAGACATACATGATTTTAATAAGAGTATTTCGCTTGATGAATTGAAATGTGCTCCTCCTAAAATAAGCATAAGCGTGACTATAAAGCAAAGCGATAATGAAGACCTTAATTCTGACGACCTGGTGACAGTAGCCAACTGGTTGACTAAGCTTGATGAACCTTATGAGGCGATGCTAATTTATCAATTCTATCTTCCAGAGAAGGAAACGGAAAGGTATATAGCAACCATTTCTCATGCGACTGATAAAGATAAAGCTTGGAGAATAATTCAACAGGAGTTCTTGAGACTTTATATCTATAAGATATGGGGAGGCAATGTTGTTAATCAAACCGCTGCAGATAGCGAATCATTACAGAAGTTTGATTTTCAATTTTTGGATGCAATCCGAGATGTCGAAAGAGATATGCTCTCAGGTAGGAATACTTTACTTAGAGATGTCTTAGATTTCTTTATGGATTACGATATTAAATCTGACCCTAAACGAACGGAGGTAGAAAAATTAGAAGAAATTAAGCTAAAAAAACAATCCTTTTCTGATACCGCTGATATACTTTTAGAAAATCTCTCACAGAGAATGTTACTCGGTAAACAACAGATATTGTCTTATGCCGAAAATACAGGGGCATCCTTTAATAAAGCCAAACCCACGTTTGAAGGGAATATATCTGATGTTGAGTTGTTCTCAGCCTTAAAGTTAATTGTAGAATATGAAACGGGTATAAAAATTCCAGCAACTCATAATGGGTTAGGCTACAATAATTTGATCTTTATGTCATTGTTGCTGTCTAAAATGCAGGTGAATTCAGATGGAAGCTATTTAGGAAGCAATGCGAAAGTTTTTCCTATTTTAGCGATTGAGGAACCTGAAGCTCACTTACATCCAGCTATGCAATATCAATTTTTGAAATTTTTGCTGAAAAATAAGGAAGACAAAAAGGTAAGACAAATATTTGTCACCACCCATTCAACCCATATTACGTCTTCCGTCTCTTTAGATGAGATGATCTGCTTACATAATGAGATTGGGGAAACAAGTGTAGGTTATCCGGGGAAAGTATTCAATGAGAATGAAAAAAGCAAAAAATATGTTCAGCGTTTTTTAGATGCAACTAAATCAGATATGCTTTTTGCACAGAAAGTCATTCTAGTAGAAGGAATAGCTGAACAACTATTATTACCAATTTTAGCAAGATATCTAGGTGTTCCATTAGAAGAGAAACATATTGCTGTAGTTAATGTCGGTGGAAGGTATTTTGAACATTTTCTCTATTTATTTAATTCTAACAATCCTTATGCAATACATAAAAAGGTAGCATGTATAACCGATAGAGACCCTGAGAGAAAGAAGAAAGGTACAAAAGGTGAAAACTATAGCAAGTGCTATCCTTATGAATATGGTGTCCAAAAGGATATATATGATTATAAGCAAAATCCCTCTTTTAACTTGTATCCTCGTGATGGGCATTCTAATATAGCTGTCTTTTCTCAGGATGCACTTGAAGGAAAGACATTTGAGTATGATTTAATTTTACATAACCCTTCTCTAGAGATGTTGATTACTGATTCGATTAAAAATCAAGATGAAGTAATGAGTTTAATGAAGTTGTTTAGGGATGGAAAAGATTTATCTGAATATGAGCAGAATTTTAGAAAGAGCGTTGAGAATAATAGAATACTGGAAAGTATACGCTTAAATACCTCTTGGAAAAAAGATCAGAAGTCGAAAGGTCTTATTGCATCTCGTTATCTTAATTCTGTTGGAAAAGGGGAAAACGCTTTGGAATTAGCTTCTGTACTCACAGATAATCTCTATAAAATAGGAACAGCTGATTTTCAAGAATTTAAGGTTCCAAACTATATAAAGGAAGCCATCGCATGGATAATTCATTGATAGAAATAGACTCTAACTCTCTGATACCTCTAGAAAATCATTTTCGTGTAGCAGCTGGGCCCGGGGCCGGTAAAACCTACTGGCTTGTACAACATATTAAGAACGTTTTGTATCATTCATTGAGATTAAGCAAAACTCGAAAAATTGCTTGTATAACCTATACCAATGTAGCAGTAGAAACCATTTTAAACCGCTTAGGTACTAATGTTAATCAGGTAGATGTCTCAACGTTACATAGTTTTTTATATAAACACATTGTGAAACCTTACGCCTCATATCTGGAATCCGATTATGAATTGAATGTAAATGAGATGGATGGCCATGAAGAAACAGTAGTGCATCTAAAGAAAGTAAAGTGTTGGATTGAGAATCACTCCAATGTCGATCATTTAAAACATCCTTATACAGTGAACCAATTAATAATGCGTAAAGAAAATACAATACCTCTTATCAGATGGTTACATCACTTAAATTATCAATTTAATATGCATGGAGACCTTACACTCGTTGGAAATCGTAAACAAGCATATAGAATAGAAAGAAAGGGTGATAAAGAAGACCGTAAGTATCTTAATAAAATCTGTCTAGATGTACTAGAAACAGATTTTCTAGCATACAAAAAGCTTTATTGGTCTAAAGGTATTGTTGATCATTCTGATGTGCTTTTCTTTAGCTATCAGCTTCTTAAAAAGCACCCATTTATTTTAAAAGTTTTACGAGCCAAATTTCCCTATTTATATATTGATGAATTTCAAGATACAAGTCCGATACAAGTGGAAATTTTAAGACTTATAGGTGCCGAGGAAACAATTGTTGGTATCATCGGTGATGCTGCACAATCCATTTACAGCTTTCAAGGTGCTGATCCTGATCAGTTTGCATCTTTTTCGTTGCCCAATCTTTCGGAATACGTTATGAGGGATAATAGAAGAAGTACAAACCCCATTATTGATTTATTAAACTTAACCCGAAAAGATATACAGCAGAATAAGTATAGAAATATTGAGGGGGATAAACCCAAGCTTCTACTGGGAAAAAGAATTGCTGCTTTATTAAAGGCAACTGAACTTTGTAATGAAGAAGAGCTGTACACCTTATCACGTGACAATCCTACATCAAATGCTATGAGAAAATATTCATTGAGGGATGTAATTAATGACAAGTTGATTGAAGAGCTCTTAGAAGTAGATAAACCAACTAGCAGCAACAAGTATAGAAGCCGAGTAGTTGTTACTTGCTTGAAATCCGTAGAATATGCTCGCGATGGAAACATGAAGAAGGCAATACAAGAACTTGAAGGTATCGAAAAAGATAGCAACAATAAGGAAGAAAGAAGAAAGTTTGCGTTGAAATCACTTTTCTTACTTTTGAACGAATACGATACATTTATGGATAAGTCTCTATATGAGTTCTATTCATTTGTGAAAAATGTTATAAAAACTGAAATTTCTAATTTTGGTAAAGGTGCAGCTAGAACATTTTATGAAAGCTATACATATGAGCAACTAGCTCTATGTGTGAATATTACCGATGATAAAAGTAGGCACAGAACTATTCATAAATCAAAGGGAGATGAATTTGATAATGTATTGATTATTTTAGAATCTTCAACTGAATTGGATGTGTTTATTAAGCCCAATTTAAAAAATAATGAAGAACATAGAATTAGATATGTAGCTTTGAGTAGGGCAAAAGAACGTATTTTTGTAAATGCTCCATTTATAGATGAGAACCTCCACTCAAAGTTGGAGGGAGTTTTTGAAATAATTAATGTATGATAATTGTTCGGGTCAGTTTTATGTGTTCGTTGAGAAGAAAGCGAATCATGCTACCTTCAAATAGCATTAATTTAAGCATTTTTTCAGAGAGTCACTAACGATGCACAACTCAAAAAAATATCAAAGTGTAAATAAAAAATAATACAATTGTGAATTAAACCAACTGGGGCGCTTTTGGAAAAAGTGGTTAAGTCTCTTTATCAAAAGTAGTTGACTCTGTGAGGTGAAATGAGGAACCAACTTTAATGTAAATACCAGGCACAAACTTTAATGTCGCCACGTGTTTAATGCTCTTATCCTAGATGCCAACTATATTGTAAAATTAGCAAGGGGATGAAAACTCGAAATCTCTTGATTTTCTGAGTTTTTCGGACACTAACTATAATGTCATTGAATCCAGTGTATAGGAACAATATAGTTGTGAAGTTGACATTAAAGTTATGAAGTAGACATTAAAATTGTGAAGTGCACATTAAAGTTATGAAGTTGTCTGATAATAAAAGTTGGTACAACAACGCAGACATAATGGGTCGTCCTGAAATTTCAGGACGGCTTTGTTTTTTTGAAAATGGATATTAAGGGGGGGGATTATCAAAATTAATTTTTATATTTTAAAAAGAAAGTAAAGCGTTCGAATGAGGAATAAAGTGTAAGACTAAGAAAAAAGTTATCGGCTTAACGAATGCTTCATTAAGCTATCCTGCTAATAGCTTGTCAAGATTACCAGTAATGTAATGTTAGTCGTTTGGTACTTAAATTACTAATTAGCCGACATAAGACTAGCAAACATTTATCAAGAATGGAGTTTTAAACTCTAATAAAAAACGCTAATTTAATTCAGCAGGCAGGTTAAACCTCTCCTTAGAAGCAAACTAGATTTAATAGCTTCTAAAGGGAGGCTTTGTTATGATTTACCAACTACATCTAAGATGGGTCACTAGTGATAAGCTACCTTTGTCCTTTTGCTGTGTTGTCTACTTAGTTTGTTTTGTCTGCTTTATCCGCCATCAATCAGCAATGATCACGTTCACGAGTTGTATGCTGTTCGTAAAATGTAAGCTTGTCGCTTCCTACAACAGCCATTGCGCCATCACAGCACCCAATGCTCCAACTCATAATGATCTTCAAACGATCGCGCTTGCTCGGAGCCCGACTCGATAAGCTGATGTCGATTAGCTTCAAGCAGCCGATCAATTTCGTCATCGGCAATAAGCAATTTGCGCAGCGTGTTGCCAACTATCCTGTTTGTTAACGTCATTCTCGGCGGATTATGCTCATATACCAAGCTAACAAATGTTTTAAAATTGTCGAGCTGTTGTCCATGCTTCTCATCGTGGGCAAGAGAAGGCGTTGCTTGCTGCTCAGCATAATTCATATACTGGAAGCAAATATCTACGACCTTATGGTCGATGCTCAGTCTAGAGCACAACTGGCCAAATACAACATCCCTCTCAAATAGCTCCAACAAATCTTTTCTATCATCACACTGGTATTGCACAGCTTCAATATTCTCTGCGATGAGCGTGAAAAATTGCTGCTGTTCCTCCTCGAAGCTATGTGCAAGCAGCAAATCCCACATTTGTTTATTACTTTGGTTTTTTGTTGCTGAAACGGTCAGCAACTGACGAAACAACGCCGGTCGTTGAGCGGGATTAGCGATCAGCCTCGTATACACCGCCATACCGTCTGGAAATCGGTCCGTATCATTATAGTAAAGCGCATCTATAAACTCCCGCAATGCAATATCGAAGCATCGCCCCTCCGGTGGTCGCCCCAAAACCTCCACAATAACACGATTCCATACCTTTTGGTTATGATGATGATAGCCATTCCACCATAATGGCTGCGGGTAACCGCAATGGACGTTAAGGCAGCATTCTAGCAGTCCTTCCGCCATCAGCCGATCCACTACAGCACCAATCTCTTGTCCAAATAAGACCTCGCCCACAATCGCTATTTGCACTTCATCAGGAACAATGCGGCGGTTCAGCGCAACTCCACGCAGCCACCGGACATCCTCTCGCTTGGCGTGCAATACCGCTATTAGCTCAGCCCGTTCGCCAATTGATAGCGAGGGCCAATGGTCTACCAATGTGCCGATCGTAACCGTGAGCAGACTAGTTTGCCGGACTGATAGCAGTTCTTGAAACAGTTCTGCTCTAACATCAGTAGCCGGTCCTGTTCCTTTTAGCAAATAATCCGCAACATTCATGCCATAATCCTCCGGCAGATGATGCTCACTATAATGATGCAGCCAACGATGCCAAGAGCTTGCCAATTGGACAATCCGCTCCAAATCATCAACATGAGCGAGCGACTCTCTCGCTACTTTCACCATATGAGCTTCATTCATCCGCATATATTTGGACGGAAAATGGTTTAGTAGCGCAATAAACAGATCGTACCAAACAAGCCATAGCTCTCGGGTTTCCTCATCTGTGAGTTTATCCCAATCTAGGCCATCCCGCGCATACTGATCCTCGAAATATTCCAAAAAACGTTTGGAGCGCAGCGCAACGGACATAATCGACAGCGAGTTCCGAACATAATCTAAAATCGCGGACTTCGCCTGTGGTGTATAGCTGCTCCAACTGGACAAAGCGCCGCGAAACAGCTTATAAATATAGTCCGGATGCTCTTGCGGCTCCAAGTAGCCTGCAATATCCTCGAACGTATAAGCGAACTGTTGAAATAGCAGTTTCACCGCTTTCGCTCGAATAAAGCTTTCATCATAAGCTAGCGCCAGCCGAATAACGTGTAGCAGATCCGCGGGTTCCATTTTGTCTGCAACGCGTACTGCTAGCATATCCCGTATTTCTTCAGCAGTAAGTGGCTCGCTTGCCGCCAATTTTTGCAGACTTGCTGCGTGTCTGTCCTCATCCCAGTCCAGCCAGTCGAAACTGGACCGACGCTCCGTTGCTGTATTAAAATACGGTTCGCCCTTATGCCATAAAATATCATCGTCGTTCATCGAGTTTTGAATTTTTACCGCACGCACAAACGCCTTCTGCTCCTGGTCGTTCAACTCATCCAGCCGACTATTGAAATACATAATGACCCGATCCCTCACAGACGGAAACAACGAATGTAGACTTCTTAGCAGTAATACCTTGACTCGCTGTTTAAGCATGACATCTTGTGTCTCGGCATACTGCCACTCTGCCATCATAAGCGCGCATAGGTTTCCGTCTTTAGATAGTGAAGCCAGACTTCGACCCAACAAGCGGAAGTTGCTATCCTTGTCGGCAAAAACGTCCTCCAGATTCGTTTGGAATAAGATTTTGCTCGCATGGTAGTAAATCGGATGGGTAAACACAATCGTTTTATAAAACGAATCAACTTTGATATAGCCACGGTCGCGTAAATCTCGAAGCGCTGCTCTATCGTCGCTCGTAATCTCATACATTGCCTGGTAGGCTGGATATGGCGGAGTCTCCGCTACTTTTCCCCCGATATGGTAGGCAACCGGCTCGTCAGACTGATAGCTAAGCGCTGGCTCCTCCGTCGATTCACTTAACAGAAACGCCAAATCGTCGAGCTTGGCCGCTCGATAGGTGCTGCAGCTTAAACCAAGCGCCATAAACACACGCTTGCTGTTCTGTCCCTGCTCGTCAATTTGCCGTGCCAAGCGATAAGAGTCGATCCGTGCTTCATTAACGATTGCTGACTCCTCCCATTGCTCCAGCACACCCAGATCAGGCTGCGCATAATAGAGGTGCACGATCTGTCCCGGTTGCAAGGCGCTCGTACGTTCATTACGCTCCAGCCAGCCCCGTATCCGCTGAAATAAAGCCGCAGACGAACTCGACGTGCCATAATAGCGCATCCAAATTTGCTCTCCAATTGCTACTTCATCAGCTGTTAAATCATGCCATACGTGTGCTTTCATGCGGCATTTCGTAATCGAGCTGCAACGCAAAGCATGAAGCAAAATATCGCGGCGTGTCGTTACAATCAGTTTGCGATGTGGGCCACAGGCGTCCAGCAACCGTTCCACTTTAGCGACAAGCTCGGTTCTTTGTGGATAAGCAGTTATCGAGCCAAACGGGTCTTCTAGTACGAGTAGCCTCTCCTCATGGCTTACATGCCGTAAAAAAGCGAGGGCACCGCTGTCACCATCTAGCTCACTTGTTAATTTCACTCTAAAGCCAGACTCCTGATAACATTGAGCAATTTCCTTCGCCAAATACGTTTTCCCACATAAGGATACCCCTGTCAACATCAGCACATGGGAAGTTTCCAAAGCTTCGCTGCAGAGGGACATTTCCGCGCGCGCCACGAGCTTCTCATCATAGGAGAATATTCGATTGCCGTTGTAAGCAGCAAGCAGTCTAACAACATCCTCCGTGATGGATTGCCCGGAATCGCGGCCTTGTCGAACTAGCTCGTCCAGCTTGTTAATAACTTCATCTGTTTCGCTTTGCGGAACGGCGTATTTTCTATTGAGCAGACGCGCTAGCCGTTCATAAACGGTATCCCAGTCCATAGACTCCCAGACGCGGTTTTTTTTCAAAATCGTCCTAAGCTGATTGTTTGAGTTATCTCTAAAAAACTGCTCCAAAAAACGCTGACGTCCCTGCCCAGCAGGAGTCGCATCCGTGTAGTGGGCCAACACATTTGTTTTGACCCGCGCCAATAAGTCGTTGTCTATCCCTGCCGTTAACGGCAAATAAACCTCATTCGAATCTACAAACAGGCTCACATCATCCCGGCAGCGGGCATTCGTTACAAATAATACAAAGCGATTGGCATCCTGCTTTAATTTCTCCAGCAAATTCATATCCCGGCTATGCTTGTCAAAATGGCTAATCCAACTCGAAAACTCTGCTAAATCAATTTGACCAGAGCGATCCTTCACTTGCACGTCCAAAATATAAGGATTGCCCGCGGCCTGAAAGGTAATCCGCGAATCTTCGCCATCCGCACATTCGATATAGATGCCAACGTTTTCTTGATCCAGCAGCTTTAGCGCCACATAAGCAGAAACGAGATACTGGTACTCATAGCCTCGAACTCCTGCGATTTCAACGGTCATCATGTCACCCCTCATCTAGTCAGCCTGAATAGACCAAAAGCCATATTGCAGCTCTTGTGGTTCTGTTCCCATCAATGTAGTTCTATCCCTGTCCTATATTTCCCTCTTGTAAGCGGCAGATTTACAGCAAAATTGACAAAATTATAGAATCAGGGAAGCAAAAAAGGAATAAGACCACCGCAAGAAAAAACCTTTGAGCAAGCAATCAGAGCTGTCACTGACAGCTTACCATCAAAGCAAAAAAGTTGTTTTTTCATTGTGGTGAAGGAAAAGGAAGAATCGGTATAGTAGCCGTAGGTATCTTACTTACTCTAGGGCTAAGTGACACACTTGACGAAGCCATCGGTGACCCAAATGACCATGAAATCCGGAGTTCCTCGTAAGCTTTTGGTTGGAACGATAGTTAGTATCTATCTCTCAATGAAGAAAACAATCCTTATTATCACATACAAAATATAGACAATAATTTAAAATAAACGAATAAATACAAATATTAGATATGGAGTGGTGTTATTGTTTGGAATACAGGTATCCGTCCTTATTGTAGCGGTTTTCACAGCATTTATAAGCTATCAATTTAGACTTAGAGAAAAGAAAAGAGATTTAGCTCACTCAGAAATAACAAAAAGCTATAATGAGGTTTATTCTCCAATTAAGTTTCTACTTAAAGAGATCAACGAGGAGCCTAGCAAAGAAGAAAAATTAGTACTCATTGATAATTTTTTCAATCAATATGGTTTGAGTGGTTCAAAGGGGCAATTAATCGGAGCTTCTGAAATATTACATAAATTCTTTGAATTGAATGCTCTGTATAAAGCATTCAAGCATGATCAAAATGCTTACGAAGATAAATTCATCCAGATCCTAAAAAGTTTCGAAGTGCAAATAACAAATGAGTTTTGGGATGCTCATGACATTATCTATAAAGAACATATTAGATACAAAAAACATCATTTTAATCCGGTAAGATCTTTATTCTTAGATCTTCTAGCAACGATAAAGCTTATGACAGAACTAGCGACAAGTATTGTATTTATTGCATGGATAGCAATACTAACAGACATTGTATTAAAGTTACACATTTTTAATGAAAAATCAGTCGCTGTTATATTAGTATTAACCGTTATGGTGGCTTTGTTTTATTCTGTGACATTCATCTACTATAAAACTTTTTATAAACCAACTAACAATCGTTATAAGATGAAATGATTTTTCTTTGGTATTAATTCTTAATTTAGCTTCACCTTTCTACAACTATTATAGATTCATTTTGATCGTATTCCAGAGTGAGGATGTCTGCATATGGATAATATTCTAAAGATACTTCTAGCTAGTAGTAGCGTGATTGCATTAAATTTTATATTTAAGACTATAACTTCAAATGACTTTGATAAATTGCTTATTCCCAAATACCAAAAAATGCTGCAGGTGGTTTGTGCATTTATACTTCTAATTGCTCTTTTCATTGGGTATGGAATGTTATTCGCTTTCCTTATGAATCAAGTCAAAGAACTTAGATATACGGATTTTGCGATAGGTATCCTTTTACTTGTATATATTATTGCGTTAATAATCATTGGTTGTACCTGTATATCAAAAAAACAAAAAGAAAAAAAGACAGGTAACGAAATCAATTACTCTGAGAAAAAAGTTGAATATATAACCATAGGGATGGTTTTTCTAAATCTTATTATTTATGCATACTTTTTAAACGAATCCTACTTTAAATCAGGTGTAAAAAATGGAGCGTATTATTGGGATCTTATTTCATGTATTATTGTGTTTTTTATGATTACGTATCTTTTAATGAAAGCACAACTTTACTTACAAGGCTTTAAGAGAAGACGCTGGAGTTACGTTTTATCTCCGACTCCTGAAAAAATAGAAGAGCGATATTTACATGTTTTATATGCAATATCAGCCACACAACTTGTTCTTTCTGAAGATGAAAATTCCCATTATCCTACAAGTATTTATCTCTTTGATATGAGCAAGCAAAGTTATATACATTTTGAAAGAGTGTTAACTTTAAAGAAAGAGAGTAAGTAATGCAAATGAATATTGACTAATTTAATATAGAACCATCTACCAAATGATGCAGGCAGATACTAACCTTTTTACAGCACTCTTTTGACTATGTACATACACTGTTTCCTTTGCTGCAACATTAGGAAAAGTGATTGGGTAGTTGAATATAGAAGTTTGTTGTGAGATAATTATAAAGGGAACATAAGTTCTTTAATTTACTTATAGGACTGTGATATATGGGGAAAGCAATTGATGCAATTAATGATGGTTTGACATATCAGAATCTGTATTTTTGGTTGTTTGCTTCTGAGTTGCTCCATAATGATACCAATATTAAAGAAGTATCATACGAGGATGATCGCATTAAATCTCTCGACGATGTTGTAGTTGAATATATTGAACCTATAAGAGGGGATTACAGCATCGACGATGAAATTACTTTGGACTTTTATCAGGTGAAATATCATGTTAAGAATTCGCAACAGATAGAACTATTGGACCTCATTGATCCTTCATTTATTAATGCCTCTACACACTCCTTCTTAAATCGTGTACACGATGCTCTGAAACAAGGTTATACTACAGCACGATTTCATTTAATTACACCATGGAATATAAAAAAAGGCGACCTACTAGAAGTTTTATTGGACAATCATGATAATAAACTACACTTGAATGCGATATTTGACGGAAAACAAAAGAGTAAAATGGCCTTAGCTCGAAAAACTATGATGCAACATCTCCAGCTAGATAAGGAGGAGGAACTACGTGCCGTTTTAAGCAGTATTCGCATTCAACATAGTAAACCGGGTATTTCCTTGTTAATAAAGGATCAACTAAATTCTAAATTAATGCTTGCAGGACTTAAACCCCTAGATCACAGGGTTCTTGTAAATCCTTATAATGATTTGATAGTAAACTGTGCAAGTAAGGGAAGTAAGTGCTTTAATAAAGATTCCCTTCTAAGGCTCTGTCGCGCAGAGAGATTGTATACAGGCCAACCGCTATTATATAAAGATGATGTCCCTGTAGGAATTCGCAGTTTTCTTCCATATACGGAAACTCTGGAGGAAGAAACAAACCATCTATTATGTCTTAGTGAACATTTCGATGGACGATTGCTTAAATCAGATAAAAGTTGGAATGGGGATATTTACGCTAGATTAGTAGAGTTCTCAAAACAAATCTTTTCTCCGGGTAATGCATACCTCATTCAATTCAATACACATCTTTCTATAACATTTGCTGCAGGTTTAATTCTTAATCCAAAATCAGGTGTCAAGGCATTTCCTGTTCAGCGTGGAGATGGATTGATTGCTTGGATTCCGGAAATACATCGTGAAATAACACCAGTTTATCCAATATTCAATGAGGAGTACTCAGATAACTCTCTGATTGAAGGTGATACAGTAGTTGCTATCAGCATAACTCGGAATGTTAAATCTCATGTTGAGTGGTACATTGAGGAGAATAAATTAACTCTAAAATCGTCTTATCATTTTTATTTACCTTTAGAGGGGATTAAGGCAATTCAAGATGGTACACATGCTTGGTTATTAGCAGAACAGGTCATTCGGACTTTAGATAGACGTAATCCGAAACAGAGAAAAGGTAAGGTTCATTTTTTCATTGCTGCTCCTGGTGGTTTTGTTTTCTTTCTTGCTCAACAAGCTGCAAATATCCCAGAGATCATTTTATACGAACATAATTTTACTGGGGATGGATCATATTCCCCCTCACTTATACTACCTGTTTAAACACTCGGAGGTGTTATTGTGAATATTCCTACTTACTTTGCTAGATTTCTTAAAGAAATTCGTTTAACTGAAAATCAAGTCAATGATTTAATCAAAGGACATACTACGTTAAGAAAAAGATTAAAAGAAGACGAAGATATGTCTAAAATTATTGTAAGTACATTCCTGCAAGGAAGTTATCGGAGATCTACTGCTGTTCGTCCAAAGGGAGATAGCCGTTCGGATGTAGATGTAATTTTGGTGACTAAATTGAGTATGGAGGAATACAGTAATCCAGAAGATGCTATCAATGTATTAAAACCATTTATGGAAAAACATTATGCAGGAAAATATCAAATTCAAGGTCGATCTATAGGAATATCTTTAAGTTATGTAGACTTAGATGTAGTCATAACAGCTGCACCCTCAGAGAGTGAGGAAGGCATTTTGGAGTCAAATAGTGTTACCGATATGCTTGCACTAGAAGATATTGAAACATGGTCATTAAAGGAATCATGGGAAGTTTTGAGTGAAACAGTAGAAGCAAGCTCTATCTTTAAAACTTATTCGAATGCTAATGAACCAGAGTGGAAAACAGTTCCTCTTTGGATTCCGGATAGGGACGCTGAGGAATGGAAACAAACAGATCCTCTGGCACAAATTAAATGGACACAAGAAAAAAATAAATCATGTAACCGACATTACGTCAACGTAGTTAAGGCTCTAAAGTGGTGGAGAAGAATAAATAATGTGCCAAAACATCCAAAAGGATATCCACTGGAGCATCTCATTGGTTTATGTTGCCCAGATGGAATACAAAGCGTTGGTCAAGGTGTAACCGAGGTTTTGGAGGCCATAGTGAATAACTATTCAACAAAGCCGGTTATGTCAGATCACGGCGTACCAGAGCATGATGTAATGGGCAGAGTTACTGAGGAAGAATACGAAGAGTTTTATGAGCTGGTTAAAAAAGCTGCAGAAATTGCTAGAAAAGCATCAGATGCCACCACTGTTAAAGAAAGTGCGGAAGAATGGAATAAACTTTTTGGTTCGAAATTTCCGACATCTGAAGCTACAACAACTAATAACCAGAGTAGTTCTCTAGTTTTTTCAAAAAGAGAAAACCCAATTAGCTCTGATATTGTGGGTGGACGGTTTGGATAATCCTTCAATACCTGAAAGTATATTAATCGGGTGTACCCAATTAGAAACTGTTGAAGGATATCAGCAACTCCAAGACCTTTATTGGCATGGGAATTTTAAGAATTGGATTCTCCAGTTTAGTATAAATGTATCAGGGGTAGATGGACAATCTATCCCCCACACTACGAATTGGTACATGTTAATAGATCCTCTTTATCCGAGAGGATCTATTGGTATATATCCCGACAAAGTAAATAGTATTACTCAAACCTATCAGCACATGAATGAGAATAAAGAAGTAAATGAAATTCCTTGGCGATTAGGTAAGATTTGTACTGATTGGGATAACGGTTTACTTGAATTATTAACAGATACTGAAGAACAGATGGATGCAGATCAGCGTATTTCGTGGCATGTAGAGCGATTAAAAAATTGGTTACTCAATGCCTCAAATCATTCGTTAGCAAGACCAGGAGATTTTTTCGAATTACCACACGTACACTTTAGTACTGAGTTGCTAATCGTTTTTGCTGAAGAGCAAAAGAATATTAGTTATTGGAATGGAATGAGAAACAGATCTGGATGGGTATCCCTTAAAGAAGTATCAGAATATCAAAATATAATATTCGTGTCTGCGTTTTTGGATAATAAGTCGAATGTAATACATGAATATGAGTGGGGAAAACTTGTTCAGGCTGGTGTAGAATCTAAACATCATAATGGGGTATGGGTGCTACTTCCATTTCAGCCTATATTGGAACCTTGGTATTATCCTAAAACAATAAAGGAATTAGAAGCTATTTGTAAGAAACATCATTTTGACTTATGGCGAGAAATATACAGGCATATGCATATTTTCAGAGAACAGGAACAACACAATTACCTATTACTGGGATTTAAAATTCCTCAATTAGTCGGAGAGCAGAATGTAATTGTTCATTGGATAAGTATAGAAATTGGGAAGTTAGCCAAAAAGGTAAACAAGATTACCGGATTCAGAAGAGCAAATGACTTCTATTTTCAACGAGATCGCATAAATCTGTTACATCCAGATAAGAGCTTAAGGTATGTTCGCACAGAGAACTGGAGTAAAGAATCCGTGCTTAGCCGAGGAAGTATAAATGAGAAAATACAACATGATAGTGTATTTTTAATCGGTGCGGGTGCTCTTGGCTCAGCCATCGGGGAACTACTTTCTCGTATAGGCATTTCTAAAATAATTGTTTGTGACAAAGATATTTTAAAAGTTGGTAATTTATCGCGACATACGCTTGGTATTGATCACTTATCCATGAAAAAGGCTGAAGCATTATCATATAGAATCAATTACAATAATGTACACACTTGGTCTGTAGCCATCAATAGTGCTTTTCCCAATTTGAGCGTCGATGAAGTGGAGGTACTGGAGAGTCAAGATATCATTATAGATACTACAGGAAGCGATGCAGTTATTGACCATTTATATTCCTTTGACTGGACGCTTCCGAAAAGATTTGTTTCAGTGTCACTAGGATTCGGAGCAAAAAGAATGTTTATCTTTTTGTCCAATAAGCATCCCTTTCCTCGCCAGTCTTTCTACAACTTTCTCAAGCCGTGGATTGAATTGGAGCGAGAAGAGAATAAAGACATCATCTTGCCTAGGGATGGTATTGGATGTTATCATCCTCTATTTCCTGCTCGCGCAGATGACATTTGGATGATGGCAGGTCTAGCAATAAAAGAAATCGAGGCATGGTGGCTTAAACCATTTGGTCCCAACATCTTTGCTGTTTATGAACAACAACATATAGATGGATTATCCGCAGGTGTTTTACTAAAGCAACGAGAGGTGTTTTAATGCTTGTTCATAGATACAGAGATATTGAAGGCAATCTTGAGGTTGAAATTAGTGACGATGTATTAACATTTATGTTAGCTCAATGTACCTTAAGTGGAGAATTAGAAACAGGTGGTATTCTGGCTGGCTACTATGATGATGCGTTGAATAGGGCAGTTATAATAAAGAGCAGCCCTGCCCCTATCGATTCAAAACAAACAAGAACTAGATTTTATAGAGGAGTACAAGGTCTCAAAGATTGGCTTAATACCTTATGGAAGTTAGACAAGGCCTATTATGTGGGGGAATGGCATTTTCATCCTTTTGCATCAAGTAAAATGAGCTTAATTGATTCCAAGCAAATGAACTCAATTTCTAATAATAAGTCAATGAACTGTCCAGAACCCATATTACTTATCATTGGAGGAAACCCTCGAAAAAGGTATTCTGTTTCTATCAGTATTTTTATGAAAAATAAGAAACCGATAGAGCTTAATGAGTACTTACCTGAAATAATCTAAAATAGAAGTTAAGGCTAAGATTTTGAGAAGTGACTGGAATAAAGGGCACCCGATTGGGTGTCCTTTATTCGGGTTCATTCAAGCGTTTATATAGGTAGCTTTCACTTGAAACGTAATAATTAATGAGAGAAGGAAATAATAGAGATAAGAAACCTAGTGAGGTGTTTAGTAATGAATTATGATGACGTTTATAAGCTGCATCTACAATTACTGAGCATATACGAAAAAAATGAGCGTTATTCACGTAATCACCAAGTGCAAATAGATTACTACAAAAAGCAATTGGTCATGTTTGCTGAAGATAATGTTCAACGTGTTTTTGTTTTAAATCAACTGCTAAAAATTCATGAGAAGACTCGTGAAGATCTCGTTAATCGTTGTGCAAATCATTATTTTTAAAGGATATATTTGTTG
>NZ_CDRJTB010000098.1:0-17261 GCF_976954365.1 Paenibacillus sp. Marseille-Q9583 | reverse complement strand
ATAAATAAATGAATTTGATGACCGATATAAATAATATAAATTAAGCGTCGTTGGAGGTTGGACTCATGAATGTACAGTTCTCCTTATCCGCCACTGCATTATCTGGTGGGAATAGCAGGGGTGAAACAGTATCTAAGAATTCAGTATTTTCGTCAGTGGAGCAATTTCCCTCAATTAGGGATACCAAGGATTTGAACACAAAAGAACGGCAAGGTGTAAATGTGTCTCTTGCTGAGGGACAATTGATCAGGAATATCGAACGCGCTGTGAAAGCATTACAAGGTCCCCAGACTACTTTGGAGATTAGTGTACATGAGAAGACACATGACATCATGGTTAAAGTGATGAACAAGGATACAGGAGAACTTATTCGTGAGATTCCTCCAGAGAAGACATTGGATCTTGTAGCGAAGATGATGGAAATCGCAGGAATTCTGGTAGACGAGAAAATCTGATAACAGGGGGTGTTGTTTTGGTTGCACGGATTAATGGATTCTCCGGGATGGATATTGACAGTATGGTTAAGAGTATGATGGCTGCCAAACGTGTGCCTCTTGATAAGTTGTTGCAGGACAAACAGCTTTTGGAATGGAAAAGGGACAGCTACCGTGAAATCAACAGCAAGCTGTACGAATTTAAAAATAATAAACTTACTGACAAATACGGGTTTAACAGTGCCTTGAACGCAAATAAAGCGATTATTTCGGGGAATACGGATGCCCTTAAGGCTGAAGCTACTGCTGATGCCAACGGAACGGATATGAAGGTCAGCATTGAGCGGCTGGCGACTAAGGCGACTTTGGAAACAAAGGGAGTAGGTTCAGGGAAGAGTGGTGCAACGACGCTGGCAATACTTGCTGCGGAACGTGCTGCGGCAAGTGACGGGAAGGTTTTTTCTGATCTCTCTCCAAGTGATAAAGATACATATCTAAAAGCTAACCTCGATAAAGAATTCGATTTAGTTATCAATGGAATTAACTTCAGAGACGGTAACGGTAAACCGCTTTTTAATGGCAAGACTTCTATCTCTACTATGGTTGCAACTATTAATGCGAATTCCGACGCCAATGTTGCAGCCAGTTTTGATGAAGTTACCGGAAAGTTATTGATAAGTTCCAAAATCAGTGGGGCTTCAGGTAAGGTGGAACTGGGAGTGATTTCTGGAGGCAACCCGCTAATAGATTTATTCGGAGGGGCTTCGCCGCTGCCAAGCCGGAGGACGGTTATTGAGACCAACAGCGCTGGAGCAAATTTAAACAATAGCACAAAATTGGGTCAACTCACAGGTGGCGACTTAAGCGGAACATATAGTTTTAGTATTGAAGGAGTGACACTTTCGTTTAATGGCAGTGAAACAATAGGTGAAGTCGTTAAGAAAATATCGGATACCGGAAAGTTCACCGCTAGTTTTGATTCAAGTCAAGGCAAACTGATCTTCACTTCCAAAACAAATGAATCAGACGGAAAGATAGAGCTTGGAGCGGCAGCGGATAACACTTTGCTTACTCTTTTCAAAGGGACACAACAGACATATACTTCCGGAGTTAATGCTCAGGTCACTATAAATGGAACGAAGTTGGAAAGAGATACAAACAACTTTACAATTAATGGCGTTGCTCTCACCTTGTTGGCAACTACTGCTGCTGATAAAACGGTAACAATTACTACTCAAACTGACTCAACTAAAGCGGTAGAAACGATCAAAGGGTTCATTCAAGATTACAATGAATTACTCAAATTGTTAAATAATAAGACAAGTGAAGCGAAATACCGTACATTTACACCTCTTACCGATGAACAGAAGAAAGATATGAAAGAAGCGGATATTAAAGCCTGGACAGAAAAAGCACAGAGTGGGCTTTTGAAAAATGATGATATTTTAAAATCAATGGTATCCTCTATGCGTATGGCTATTACTGGGAGCCTAGGTGATCTTAATGCAATAGGCATTACTACCGGTAAATATTATGAAGGCGGGAAACTTTATCTTAATGAATCTAAATTAAAGCAAGCCATTTCTGATAATCCTCAAAAGATCATAGATTTGCTACAAGGACCTGCCAGCGATACTTCTGCTGGATTGTTTGATAAGCTTGCGACAAAAGCCGGCGACGCATTGGAGAGGTTTTCTGAGAAGGCAGGTACGAATAAATTCTCGGCAGATCTCACTGCAACCTACAAAGAAGAGAGCGTAATGGGAAGAACACTTAATGGTTATAAAAGTCGAATCGCTACCTTACAGAAGAATCTTACAAATGCAGAAAATCGCTATTACAAGCAGTTTTCTGCTATGGAAACGGCTATGAATAAACTTAATGCTCAGTCTGCTAATCTTTTGTCCAGCATGGGCTATAAAAACTAGAGGGTGAGATCATTGATTAATTCTCCTTACGATAAATACCGACAGTCTTCCGTTCAGACATCCACGCCTGCCCAACTGGTACTTATGCTATATGATGGGGCAATTCGATTTATACGGGCGGGATTAGATGGACTCAAGCGGAGCGATCTTGAAAAAACCAATATTAATCTTGGTAAGGCCCAAACCATTGTCAGTGAGTTGATGAGCACTCTTGATTATAACTATGAAGTATCTAAGAACCTGTATTCACTCTATGAATATACAAATTTCCTACTTGTTGAGGCCAATATACGCAAAGATACAACAAAGGCTGAGGAAGCGGTGGGATATTTGATTGAACTACGGGAAACGTGGTTACAGGCTTCCAAAATCGCAGCAGGTCAAGGTCAGCCGCCGTTATCTACGGAAATTTCAAATGGATAAAGATAAGCTTATTATAGAGTTTAAGCAATTGACGCAGAATATAATGGAGCGGTTATACGAAGTCGAATTTGAAGAGTTAGAGTCTTTCGTGGACGAACGTCAGAAATTGATTGATGACATCATCCGACAGTTCTCGTTGATTCCTGCAACGGAAGCGCAAAAGGTCGAAATTGAACGAATTTTGCATCACGATTCAGAAATCACTGCTCGCATGAACACTCTTTGCCTCGAGGCGCAGGACTGGCTGCAGAAGCGCAATCAGTCCAAGGTACAGCGCAGCGCCTACGAGGCCGCTTACACCCCAGATAGTTTTCTAATGGATCGCAAAAAATAATTTTATCGGTGTTTCACTATAGGAGTAGACGGGTATTAAATACCGTCTGCTCTTTTTTTGATCCTTACGTCGCAGTTATTTCTTGATTATGGTAAATTAAACGTCCTATTTTACGTGGTAAATTATTGCATGTAAACATTTACTTTTCCAATTGACAATGAAGAAGTTACGGTGGTATAGTCGATTTGTGAGCAAGACTCACGTTCATCTGATGACGAAGGGAATGTTTAATCAATGGAAGGTAAAGTAAAATGGTTTAACGCAGAAAAAGGTTATGGTTTTATCGAGACTGCAGACGGTGGCGACGTATTCGTACACTTTTCCGCGATTCAAACTGACGGTTTCAAGACTTTGGATGAAGGCCAATCCGTAGAGTTCGATATCGTTGAAGGCGCACGCGGACCACAAGCAGCTAACGTAATCAAATTATAATCATACGGCTAAGCCGACCTACATATAAGTAGATGGTTAGCAATTTAGACAGCGCTAGCAAGGATCTTGGGAATTCTCCCAAGGTCCTTTTTTTGTGTATTGGGGCCCCGCAAAGTACCTGAGTATGCATCGAAGTAAAGCTCCACTTTGTGGGGATATTTTGTGCGTTCATAAGCCTTTATCAACGCTGTTAATAGAAAAAAATAGCGTACTTTGTAAATTTATAATATGGAAAATGTTAGAACTCTCCGAAATGTGGGTAATAGCTTTACGTTGAGCTGTTTATCTTACCTCGACGCACACTATGTTAGCCTAGGCCAATACTTCCAAAAAAGAGATTCATATAGCCTACGCTATCAAAACTTTTAGGAGGATGATTAGCAGGATGAAAAAGAAGTTGCGCGGTCTTATGACCGGAGTTTTAGGAGTTAGTATGTTATTAGGATCTCTTGGCAGCGTATCTGCCGCTTCCGTACCTAAGGATATTCAAGGTCACTGGGCCCAAGCTCAGCTACAAGAATGGTTAGATAGTGGATACCTTGGAGGATACCCAGACGGTACAGTTAAACCAAACAAGGCAATTACACGTGGAGAGTATGTGACTCTGGTAAATCGCCTGTTCGGTTTTAAAGAAAAAGCCACTGTAAGCTTTAAAGATATGAAAAGCACAAACTGGAACTACAGTGAAGTGGCTAAAGCTGTGGAAGCTGGTTATATCGGGGGATACGAGGACAATACGTTCCGTCCTAATAGTCCGCTCACAAGACAAGAGGCAGCGGTAATGGCTGCGAAATTACTTAAATTGAGCACTAATAGCACTACTACCAAATTTAAAGACAATGCACAAATTGCAGCATGGGCAAAAGGTGCAGTAGCCGCTGCAGCGGATAAGAAGATTATTAACGGTTATCCGGACGGAACCTTCGGTCCTAAGAGATCGTTAACACGTGCAGAGGCTGTAGGTATCATCAATACCTCAGTCATCTATTACCCGGGTAGCGGCACAGGTGGTGGAGTAATTCCTACCCCAACGCCAACGGCTACTCCGACACCAACAGCTACGCCAACGCCAACAGCTACTCCAGGTGGTAGTACTGGTGGCGGAAGTGGTGGTGGATCTGGCGGCGATAACGGTGGAGGAAATGAAACAAAACCAACCGTATCTGAGGCAACCTATGGTAACGTTGGTTCGGTAACAGCCGATGTATACCTGACATCTTCCGTAACGGGCTCAGTGTACTATGTTGTAGCTCCTTATACTGCTAACGTAAGTGCACCGAGTGCATTGCAGGTGGAAAAAGGACAGATCAGCAATGGAACTGCAAGCGAAATTCATGGTAGTGTTGCAACTGTAGCCAAAACAACGGTTACATTCTCTGTTTACGGATTGAATCCTGGGACGGAATATGCAACATATATCGTAGTAGCCGATGCATCTGGCAATCTGTCTACTGTAACAACCGTTCGATTAACTACTGCTCAGGCAACTGAAAAGTCGATTACGCTTTTTGAACCAGGACAAGCAGGTACTGTTACAGCAGACGTATATGTTAAATATGGTGTGACAGGTGACACTCCATCCCCAGTAAGATATGTAGTATTACCTGCTAATGAAAAAGCACCTAGCGCAGCACAAATTGCTTTAGGTCAGAATAGTACTGGTACAGCATTGACTTCACCATGGACGGATACGCTTACGTTCGCTCCTGGTGTAAAACATACGCATACTTTGACTGGATTGACAGCCAATACTGCCTATAAGATATACGTTATTACAGGATCAGGTATACAATTGTCACCTGTAGAAATCATCCAAATTCATACCAAGTAATTTCATCTTATACTTTCTCAGTTTTGGAATATAAGAATGGAATTCGTACTATAATAACGTCAGGTTTACTCTTGGTCCGGTGAGGCGAATAGTTGCTCTTACCGGACTTGTTTTATTTGTGAACACTACGACAATATTTGTTATCTAATTGTAAGGGCTGTAAGGAATTACTTTTTACTTAGGCTTAACAATTTGGTATAATGAAGGTGTAACTAAAGGAGGAGTGGCCATGCAATTCACCATTCGAGGTCAACAAATTGACGTGACCGACGCTTTGAGAGAGTATGTTGATAAGAAGCTCAGCAAACTTGAGAAGTATTTCGAAGCACCCCCTACCTCTGAAGGGTCTGTGACGCTTGGCGTAGTTCGCGGCCTTCATACGGTGGAAGTAACCATTCCGCTTGCTGGCGTGACGCTTCGTGCGGAAGATCGCAGCGATGACATGTATGCTTCCATAGATGCCGTTGTGGACAAGCTAGAACGTCAAATTCGCAAACACAAAACGAAGATCAATCGTAAGTTCCGTCAAGAGGGACTGAAGACGCTGTTTGTGGATGGAGCTAGTACCGCTGTTGCTGTAGAAGAACAAGATTATGATGATTTAGAAGTTGTGCGGAACAAACGCTTTACGATGAAGCCGATGGATGTAGAAGAAGCGATTCTTCAAATGAACATGGTAGGACATAATTTCTTTGTTTTTTCCAATATCGACACCTCGGAAGTAAGCGTAGTTTACAAACGTGATGATGGTAAATATGGACTGATTGAACAGGGCTAAGATACAATGATGCCAGTTATGCTCTAAGTATAAAGGGCCTCGAGAGTTAGTCAGAACCTAAGAAATTTAAACCGAGCCCCTATTCGCTTGCAGCGAATAGGGCTCTTGTGCGTATAAGCGACTATAATTGAAAAATGTGGCTGATACACCTTGTATTGCGGCATCTCTTACAAACTGTTACAATTTATGAAGCAGCGGAATCGAATTTATAAATGGCCCTTTCAATTTTGTGAGGATGGGCTCGGTTCCACCATCTGTGTTGCATGAAAGGGGTTAACCATGCTAGGACTTGTAAAGAAAATATTCGGAGACACCAACGATCGTGACGTTAAACGTCTCATGAAGACAGTCGATGTAATTAATGGATTGGAACCGGAATTTGTAAAGCTTTCTGATGAACAGTTACAAGCTAAGACAGCAGAATTCCGTGCCCGTATTGAGAAAGGCGAAACTCTGGAAGAAATTCTTCCTGAGGCATTTGCTACCGTACGCGAGGCTTCCAAGCGGACACTTGGTATGCGGCATTTTGATGTGCAGTTAATTGGTGGTATGGCTCTGCATGAAGGCCGAATCTCCGAGATGAAGACTGGTGAAGGTAAGACACTAGTAGGTACATTGCCAGTGTATTTGAATGCTTTGCTAGGTAAAGGCGTACACGTAGTAACGGTCAATGACTATTTGGCTCAGCGCGACAGCGCACAAATGGCACAAATCTATAACTTCCTGGGCATGACGGTTGGGGTTAACCTAAGCGGTATGGACCATGCTGATAAACAAGCTGCTTATGCCTGCGATATTACGTATGGCACAAACAACGAATTTGGTTTCGATTATTTGCGTGACAACATGGTGCTTTATAAAGAGCAAATGGTTCAGCGCCCTTTGTATTTCTGTATAATTGATGAAGTGGACTCTATTCTTATTGATGAAGCACGTACACCTCTTATTATTTCCGGACAAGCTGAGAAGTCTACAGAATTGTATTTTTCAGCAGACCGTTTCGTGAAAAAGCTTAAGGCTGAAGAAGACTACACAGTTGATATTAAGGTGAAGTCTGTAGCCTTGACTGAAAAAGGTGTGGCTACTGCTGAGCGCGCTTTTGGTATTGAGAACTTGTATGATCACAGTCATGTAACTTTGAATCACCATATCGTCCAAGCCCTAAAAGCAAATGTAATTATGCGTCGTGACGTAGATTACGTTGTAAACGAGGGTGAGGTCGTTATTGTTGATGAATTTACAGGACGTCTAATGTCAGGTCGTCGCTATAGCGATGGGCTGCACCAAGCGATTGAAGCGAAGGAAGAAATCGAAGTACAAAATGAGAGTATGACTCTTGCAACAATCACATTCCAGAACTACTTCCGTATGTATCGTAAACTCGGTGGTATGACAGGTACAGCGAAGACTGAGGAAGAGGAGTTCAAAAAGATTTATGGTCTTGAAGTTCTTCAAGTTCCTACGAACAAACCAAATCAGCGTGTAGATATGCCAGATGTGGTCTACAAGAGTGAGAATGGTAAGTTCAAGGCTGTCGTGGAAGAAATCGTAGAACGTCACAAAAAGAACCAGCCTGTACTGGTTGGTACAGTGTCGATCGAGAATTCAGAACTCGTTTCTGAAATGCTGAAGCGCAAAGGCGTTAGACACCAAGTGCTTAACGCGAAGCATCACGCTGCGGAAGCAGAAATCATTACCCATGCAGGTCAGCCAGGTACAGTTACGATTGCTACCAACATGGCTGGACGTGGTACGGACATCGTTCTGGGTGAAGGTGTGACAGATCTTGGAGGTCTGCATATCATTGGTACAGAGCGTCATGAATCGCGCCGGATTGATAACCAGCTGCGCGGTCGTGCGGGTCGTCAAGGTGACCCTGGTTCAACACAATTCTACTTGTCGCTTGGCGATGAGCTCATGAAGCGTTTTGGTGCTGACAACGTTCTGACTATGATGGATCGTCTCGGATTCGAGGAAGATCAGCCGATTGAGAGCCGCATGATCACGCGTGCTGTAGAATCTGCTCAGAAACGTGTTGAAGGTAATAACTTTGATATCCGTAAAGTTGTATTGCAATATGATGATGTGATGAATCAACAGCGTGAAATTATTTATAAACAACGCCGTGAGATTCTGGAGTCTGATAACATTAAAGATGTCGTGCTTGAAATGATCAAGCCAGTAATTGAGCGTATCGTTCTCGCACACTGTAGCGATGATATTCCTGAGAACTGGGAACTGCAAGAAGTTGCTGATTACGTAAACAGCAAGCTGCTTGAAGAAGGTGCTTTGACCCGTGATATTCTATGGGGTAAGGAAGCTGAGGAGATCATCGAGTTCATTTTCGAACGTGTGCTTGAGAAATATGCTGCACGTGAAGAACGTCTGGGTTCAGAACTCGTACGTGAATTCGAGAAGGTAATCGTGCTTCGTTCCGTAGATAGCAAATGGATGGATCATATTGATGCAATGGATCAATTGCGTCAAGGGATTCACTTGCGTGCTTACGGTGGTACGGATCCACTTCGCGAATATCAATTCGAAGGCTTTGAGATGTTTAATACTATGACTGCTACGATTCAAGAAGAAGTAGCTACTTATATTATGAAGGCTCACATCGAGGCGAATCAGGAACGTCAATCCGTTATTGATGAAGACAAGATCTCTACAAACAGCGAACCTGTTGAGAAACGTCCGGTTCATGTTGAGGCTGTGACTGGCCGTAATGATCTTTGCCCTTGCGGAAGCGGCAAGAAGTACAAGAATTGCCACGGTCAAAACGCATAAGACAAACGTTTAGTAGTGCTCGTATTCAGGTGTTGAAGGTGTAAGTCTTTAACCCTGATCTCTATGGGTATACTAACCATAAAGAGCGGCTGGGCCCGGGGGTATCCCCCGTTTGCGGCCCAGTCGCTTTTTTGGATCTTTAGCACTTGAGTGAATGTGGAATGGAGAGAAGGTTTGGAACTGGAGAAACGTAGCGCTCGCCTTTATCTTCAGATTCCAACCGCAAGTGCGGTTATCTAATCAAGGAATCTGAGGATAACAGCGATCGGAACTCCAATCCTTCTCCGAATGGCTGAACATTCACTCACCCACTAACTATCCATCCATTAGAGCGAAGACCGTAACAACCAATTTTGAAAGGTGAAGTGACCTATGATAGAACCAAATGTAAAGCAGGATCTGCGTGAAATAGGCAAGAAACTAACTGACCTTAGGGGGTCTCTTTGACTTAGATCTTAAGCAAGAGATGATTTCTAACTTTGAAGAGAAGATGGCGGCTCCAGGATTCTGGGATAATAGTGAGCAAGCGCAAAGCGTAATTGCTGAGATGAACGCTGTGAAATCTTCCGTAGATCAATACGAGAAGCTTCAACAGGAATACGATGATGCTGCGATGATGGCAGAGCTTGCGGATGAAGAGGGCGATGAGGACCTGGCAACAGAAATCGGAGAGACGATCCGTAGCCTAGGCAGTAAAGTGGATGAATTCGAGCTGCAATTGCTGCTTAACCAACCGTACGACAAGTTAAATGCTATTCTTGAGCTTCATCCGGGTGCTGGCGGAACAGAATCCCAAGACTGGGGACAGATGTTGCTGCGTATGTACACACGTTGGGCTGAAAAACGTGGATTTAAGGTTGAAGTACTCGATTATTTACCGGGTGATGAAGCAGGAATTAAGAGTGTTACACTGCTTATCAAGGGCTTCAACGTATATGGATATTTAAAAGCTGAGAAGGGTGTCCATCGACTAGTGCGGATTTCTCCGTTTGACTCTTCGGGTAGACGCCACACCTCTTTTGTGTCCTGTGATGTCGTTCCGGAAATTACGGATGATGTTGAAGTTGAGATCCGCACCGAGGATCTTAAGATCGATACGTATCGTGCGAGTGGCGCCGGTGGACAGCATATCAATACCACGGACTCTGCGGTGCGGATTACTCACTTGCCGTCGGGTGTGGTGGTAACCTGTCAGAACGAACGTTCACAGATCAAGAACCGGGAACAAGCCATGAAAATGCTCCGTTCCAAGCTCTATGAGCGCAAGCTGCAAGAGCAACAGCAGCAATTGGATGAGATTCGCGGCGAGCAATCCGAAATCGCTTGGGGCAGTCAGATTCGTTCCTATGTATTCCATCCGTATAACATGGTCAAGGATCACCGTACTTCCGTGGAAACAGGTAATGTGGGTGCAGTAATGGACGGAGACCTGGACGCATTCATTGATGGGTACTTGCGCAGCCAGATCAAGGTTGAGGCGGATTAAGGGATTTTTTCGGGAATATAGGAAAGTATAAGCTTACTCCATACTTTATCTTTATATTTTTTTAGGGGAAACGGATACCATTCTTTAATATGGATGGAATAGCCGTTTCTTCTTACGTAGAGCAAGATGACACTTTAAGGAGCGCCATGAAATGCAAAAAATCAATTCTCGTAATAAACCCCCGCTGATTCCACTGAATGGACCCGTCCGTCATGTGGTGGATACAATGCTTATTCTGATCGGCTCGCTAATCACGGCACTGGGGTTTAATCTTTTTTTTCTGCCTAATCATATAGCTTCTGGTGGTGTATCGGGTCTTTCAGTATTGGCTGAAGCTTGGTTTGGGGCTGAACCGGCATTTACACAGTGGGCGCTTAATATTCCATTGTTTGTACTAGGAGTAGTCTTCCTGGGTAAACAATACGGCGTTCGCTCGTTGCTGGGGAGCTTTGTGTTGCCGCTATTTATCTTGTTGACAAAAGATTTACCTGCACCTACAACTAATCCACTTTTAGCCTCCATTTATGGAGGTATCTGTGTGGGGGTGGGACTTGGCGTTGTGTTCCGGGGACGGGGCTCAACAGGTGGACTTACGATTTTGGCGCAGATCATTCAAAAGATATCTGGTCTCAGCTTCTCGGTTTCCGTTGTGTTGCTGGACGGGACGGTTATTGTGCTGGCTGCATTTATACTCGGCATGGAGCAGGCGCTGTATGCGCTGATCGGATTGTTTGTTACAGGTAAGGCCATTAATGCAATAGAGGTTGGCTTCCGTTATACGAAGGTTGCTTATATTATCTCGGACAAAACAGATGAAATATCAGCGGCGATATTAAATGATCTGGATCGTGGTCTGACAAAGCTGGACGCACATGGCGGGTACACTGGCGATGCACGAACTGTTCTGATGGTAGTGGTAGGTCAGAATGAAGTATCAAGGCTAAAGGCGATCGTCCAATCCGTAGATACAAGTGCATTTGTTATTATTACCGAAGCACATGAAGTGTTAGGCGAAGGGTTTAAAAGAGAAGCGTAATCTCTCCTAAAGGGGAGGTTACGCTTCTCTTTTTTTCTAAATGAGGTTATATTTAGGATGAATAAAGTTCACATATTGTGTTGTATTTATATTAATAGAGATGTATAATAATACATATTTCTAAGACGGTATGCATGATATTAAATAATATATTCAGGATAAGCAGGAAGTGGGGATGACAGTGGAAGGCAAGCTGAAGGCAGCGATTGTTGGATCAACGGGTTATGGAGGCGTAGAGCTGATTCGGCTACTACAAAGTCATCCTAAAGTAGAGATTACTTCGGTAATTTCTTCATCTAGTGCAGGGGATGCGATAGAGGAAGGGTTTCCTCATTTGACGGGCATTATTGACCGAAGGCTGGATGGCGTTGATCCGGCGCAGATGGCTGAGCGGGCAGATGTGGTTTTTACGGCTACACCGTCTGGTGTAAGTGCCAAGTTGGTCCCGCAGCTGCTGGAAGCTGGACTTAAGGTCGTAGATCTATCCGGTGATTTCCGATTGAAGGATGGCGCAGAGTATGAGCACTGGTACAAACATACAGCTCCTGCTGATGAGTACCTAGAACAAGCTGTGTACGGACTTTGCGAGGTGTTTGGAGAGCGTGCGGCTGGGGCCAACTTTATATCTAATCCAGGCTGTTATCCTACGGCTACACTTCTTGGACTAATTCCTGCGATTCAGGCAGGCTGGATTAAGCATGACAGTATTATTATTGATGCCAAATCCGGGGTTACCGGAGCAGGACGCGGAACGAGCCTGATGGTGCATTATGCAGAGATAAACGAGAACTTAAAAACTTATAAAATAAATAAACATCAACATATACCAGAAATTGAGCAGACACTCACGGAGATTGCTGGAGAAAAGGTAACCGTAACGTTCACCACACATCTCGTGCCGATGAGCAGAGGTATTATGAGTACGATGTATGCAGGAATGACGGGCAATTATACGGAGCAGGATTTTGTGAATTTATATCGTGAATATTATGCGGGCAGACCATATGTGCGGGTGCGCGATGTAGGTGTGATTCCAGCGACAAAAGAAGTTAGCGGCTCTAATTATTGTGATATCGGATTTGCGACAGATGCTCGTACAGGGCGGGTGACCATAGTCTCCGTCATTGATAACATTGTAAAAGGTGCGGCAGGTCAGGCAATACAGAACCTTAATTTGATGATGGGATGGGAGGAAACCCTTGGCCTCGGCTACACACCAGTGTATCCATAAGGATCAGCGGTACAAATAACATGAGCGAGATTGAATTATTTACTACCTTGGAAGGTGGAAGCATAACTTCACCTAAAGGATTTAAGTCCGGAGGACTGCACTGTGGATTGAAAAAAACAGACCGCAACGATCTCGGAGTCATCCTATGTGAGGTTCCAGCTACGGCTGCTGCTGTGTATACGACAAATGTTTTTCAGGCGGCTCCTCTGAAGGTGACGCGGGAAAGTCTTGCGAACGGAACGTTGCAGGCGGTAGTCGTGAACAGCGGGAATGCTAATGCCTGCACAGGTGAACAAGGCGAGGCCGATGCTTATGAGATGCGCGCTGCTGCGGCTCAACATTTGGGTGTAGAGGTTAATGATGTTGCTGTCGCCTCGACTGGTGTGATCGGTGAGCTGCTAAAGATGGATTGCGTACGTAGCGGTATTGCTGCAATACCAGAAAAGCTGGACGGTGGGGCTGCTGGAGCGGAAGAATTCTGTCAGGCTATACTTACAACTGATTTAGTTAAAAAAGAGGTTGCCGTGAAGGTGTTTGTTGGCGGTGTAGAAGTTATTATTGCTGGAGCCGCGAAGGGCTCCGGGATGATTCATCCTAACATGGCTACCATGCTCGGTTTTATGACTACAGATGCTGATATTTCAGCGGAGGATTTACACAGTCTACTTCGTTCTGCTACGAACGTTACTTTTAATATGATTACAGTTGATGGAGATACAAGCACCAATGATATGCTAGTCTCGATGGCTAGTGGGCTTGCAGGTAATGAGAAGCTGACCCGATTGCATCCGGATTGGGACGCTTTTGCCGCAGGATTCACGTATGTCTGCCAGACGCTTGCCAAAGCGATTGCTCGTGATGGAGAAGGTGCGACTCACCTGATTGAGGTTCAAGTGAATGGTGCTGTTCATGACGAAGCTGCTGCAGCGATTGCCAAGACAGTGGTGGGTTCTAGTCTAGTGAAATCTGCTATTTTTGGAGCGGATGCGAACTGGGGACGGATCATTGCTGCGGTTGGACGCGCGGGTGTGCCAGTATCGCCGGAGCGTGTGAACATTTCATTAGGTGATATCGAGGTACTACTGCATTCCAAGCCGGTTGCTTTTGATGAGGAGAAGGCTTTGGCCTATTTGCAAAAAAGTGAAACGGTGCTGATCACTGTAGATTTGCATGATGGAAGCGGAAAGGCTACAGCTTGGGGCTGTGACCTAACTTACGATTATGTGCGTATTAACGCTGCATATCGTACCTAATTTGTGGCGAGATTAAGCCCACAAGGGAAGGATACCGAACTTATGACGCTAAATAGCGAGCTTGAACTTATAGATGCATTAGATGGTAGTGGATTGTTTGTGATGAAATGCGGCGGCAGTACGCTGGCTGCTCTTCCTGATTCTTTTTTCGAAGATTTACGAGATTTGCAGCAGGAAGGCATTCAGCCTGTAATTGTTCATGGCGGAGGGCCTGCCATTTCAGAGAATCTAGCAAAGCTGGGCATTGAAAGCAGCTTCGTGAACGGTCTGCGAGTAACCACCGAGGCAGTACTAGATGTCGTAGAGATGACGCTGGCAGGGAGTATCAACAAGGCGATTGTAAGGCGAATTCAAGGAAGTGGCGGTCTAGCTCTAGGGCTATCCGGCATCGATGGAAATATGATTACTGCTAGACCCGTAGCTAATAGCGCTGAAGTAGGGTTGGTAGGAGAAGTAACGGAAGTGAAAGCTGATATCGTAACAGGGATTATAGGTATGGGATATATTCCTGTCATTGCACCTATCGGTGTAGATGCTGCAGGTCAGCGCTACAATATTAACGCAGATACAGCAGCAGGGGCAGTAGCTTCTTATGTAGAGTCTCCCCAAATGATCGTAGTCACTGATGTGCCTGGCATTATGAGTACGGTGGAGGGTCGAAAGGTTGTGCTTCCATCCGTTACCGTACAGGAAATCGAAGCTTTAATTGAAAGTGGAGAAATCTACGGCGGCATGATCCCCAAAGTGCGGGCAGCTATCGATTGCATTCAAGGCAGCGTTTCAGAGGTTATTATTGTGGATGGAAAAGAACCGCGGGTGCTTAGTCGAGTACTACAAGGTGAAGCGATAGGCACACGTATTATTCGTTCGTAGAATCATAGATGAATATCATTTAGAGGTGCAGCCTGGTACACAGGAGCACAAGGTGGGAGAGTGACTTAGAATGAGCAAGCTTACACAAGCTGAATTGGATTCGCAAGCAGGGGCACAGCAGACCGATACAGTAGGATCAGGTACACCGGATGTTGCAGCAGGCAAGCTTAGCGCGGTATTCCCTTCTTACGCCAGATATGATCTCAGCTTAGTGAAAGGCAAGGGCACCTGGGTATGGGATGATAAGGGCAACAAGTATCTTGATTTCACAAGTGGATTAGCTGTGACCAGTCTAGGTCATGCCCCTGAAAAAGTCGGTGCGAAGCTGAAGGAACAGATCGATACGCTCTGGCATGTCTCGAATCTGTTCCATATTCCTGGACAGGACAAAGTTGCAAACCTTTTGACTGAGAATAGCTGCGCTGATCAAGTGTTTTTCTGTAATAGTGGGGCAGAAGCGAATGAGGCGGCTATTAAGCTGGCTCGTCGTTACCACCAGAAGATTAAAGGTGTGGATCGTTATGAGGTCATCACATTTGAACAATCCTTCCATGGACGTACATTAGCCACACTAACAGCTACAGGTCAGCAAAAGGTAAAAGAAGGATTCCTGCCGCTTCCAGCAGGCTTCAAGACTGTACCCTTGCATGATCTCCCAGCGTTAGAGACTGCTATTGGGGATCATACAGCTGCTATCATGCTGGAGATGGTACTTGCAGAGGGTGGCGTGCTTGAGGTAGAACCTGAGTTCTTGAACGCTGTAGTGGCACTGTGCAAGAAACACGGATTGCTTCTGATTGTAGATGAAGTACAGACAGGTATGGGACGTACAGGCAAGCTGTTCGCTCATCAGCATTATGGAATTGAACCAGATATTTTCACTTTGGCTAAAGGGATTGCTAGTGGGTTCCCAGCGGGCTTAATGCTTGGCAAAGGGTATTTGCGTGATGCTTTCTCACCAGGCAGCCATGCGTCCACCTTCGGGGGAACACCACTCGCAACAGCGGTTATGGCAGCGACAATTGAAACGATGCTGGAAGATGAGCTTCCACAACGCGCTGAAGAAATGGGTAAGTACTTGACAGGTCTTTTGAAAGAGAAGCTGGCGGACTGTTCTTTTGTGAAGGATATCCGTGGTAAAGGACTGTTAATCGGGATTGAATGTCAATCACCAGTGGGCGATATTGTTTTGGCTGGACAAAAGAAAGGACTGTTGTTCGTGACAGCGGGTCCTAATGTCCTTCGCTTGCTGCCTAATCTATATGTAAGTAAAGAGGAGATCGACCAAGCGGTAGACATCGTCTCCGAACTCATTCATACTTATGCTAAACAAGCAAACGGGGAGGTAAGCTCATGAGTCAGGGCGTACAGAGTAACAAGCACACCATTGCGCAGCAACTGAAAGGCCGTGATTTGCTGGAGCTGAACGATTACAGCCCGGAGGAAATTACGTATCTGATTGATTCGGCGATTGAGCTGAAGAAGAAACAGAAAAATGGCGAAGAATTTCAGCCGCTGAAGGGGAAAACGATTGGTCTTATTTTTGAAAAATCCTCTACTCGTACGCGCGTATCGTTTGAAGTTGGAATGTATCAGCTGGGAGGGCATGCCCTTTTCTTGAGCAAAAATGACATTCAGCTTGGACGCGGTGAAACGGTTGGCGATACAGCACAAGTAATGTCACGTTACCTCGACGGAATTATGATCCGTACCTTCGGCCATGACAAAGTAGAGGATCTAGCTCGGTATGCTTCTATTCCAGTAATCAACGGTCTGAGCGACCTGGCACATCCATGCCAAGTGCTGGCGGATTACCAAACGATTTACGAGCACAAAGGAAAGCTTAAGGGCCTAAAGCTGGCTTACATCGGCGATGGCAACAATATGGCACATTCCCTGATGATTGGTGGCGCTAAGCTGGGCGTGGATGTATCTATCGCTGGACCGGAAGGCTATGAGCCGGATGCAGCGGTTGTAGCAGAAGCCCGTGAGATCGCTAAAGAAACCGGAGCCAAGATTGTGGTAACTCGCAGCCCGCAAGAAGCTGTGCAAGACGCTGACGTTATCTATACCGATGTGTGGGCGAGCATGGGCTTCGAAGAGGAGCAAAAGGCGCGTGAAGAGGCATTCAAGGACTATCAGGTCAATGAGGAGCTTGTAAAAGGCGCGAAGAGCGATTATCTCTTCCTGCACTGCCTGCCAGCCCACCGTGAGGAAGAGGTTAGCACAGGCGTAATTGATGGCCCTAACTCGGTGATCTTTGATCAGGCTGAGAACCGCCTGCATGCACAAAAGGCTTTAATGGCTGCTCTGATGGGATAAGGAAAAATTTATAGAATAATAGAATATTAGGATAAAACTTAACTTACGAAAATAGGGAACTATACGGAAAACTTCCCCATAAAGAATTGATTTATTGTCTTTAAAATGGACTA
>NZ_CDRJTB010000097.1:0-17331 GCF_976954365.1 Paenibacillus sp. Marseille-Q9583 | reverse complement strand
GTTATCAATTTAGGAATTAGAGAATTCACGTTCATCAGGAGCCATCTTAAAAATGAAAAATTCAGTTTATGAAAGGAGGAGGGCTTCTGAGCGGGTCGTTTGAGATTTACGCTGGATGCAGAAAAAAACTTTGATTATACGAAAAGGAGTGAAAAGATGCGAAGTCACAGCATGCGAAGCAGTTCTATAAGAAAATTTCTTTATATCTCGCCCTTTATGATTTTACTTGCTGTCTTTGCATACTACCCGCTCTATGGATGGGTATATGCATTTTTTGACTATATGCCTCCTATTCCGCTGTCAAAAGCGCCATTTGTCGGTTTGGAATGGTTCCGTTCCTTGGTAGAAAACCAGGTCAAGGTTGATCAACTGCTACAGGTAATCAAAAACACATTCGGCATAAGCGGGATGAGCATACTTTTCTCTTGGCTTCCCATGTTTTTTGCCATCTTCCTTACAGAAATCAAAGCCGTGCGTTTCCGCAAATTTATACAGACTGTAACCACTCTTCCAAACTTTATCAGCTGGGTACTCGTATATTCTCTTGCATTTTCCATGTTCTCAAGTGAAGGTGTCGTCAACGGTTTTTTGGGCCAGATGGGACTAATTGATTCTCCTGTACTCTTACTGCAGAGCTCGGATCATGTCTGGGTTACGATGTGGATATGGATTACATGGAAGACACTGGGTTGGTCAGCCATATTATATATAGCGGCAATTATGGGGATTGATGAATCTCTTTATGAAGCGGCTTATGTAGACGGTGCTACAAGAATGCAGGTCATCCGGCATGTGGTTTTGCCAAGCATGCTGCCGACTTATTTTGTGCTATTGATGCTCCAAATTGCCAGCTTCCTGAATAATGGATTGGAGCAATATTTTGTTTTCCAGAATGCCTTCAACAAAGACACCATACAAGTATTAGATTTATATGTATACAATCTAGCCATGGGGGGCGGCAGCTATTCCGTTTCCGTAGCTATCAGTATGCTGAAAAGTCTGATTAGTGTTGTGCTTCTCTTTTCCGTAAACGGGCTGTCCAAATTGTTGAGGGGAGAGGGCATCGTATGAATGACAACCAGTTAGAATTCGCGCCCAATGCCAAAGGAAATAACCGCCCTGTCCCCAAAATTAAAATGCAGGTCAGTACAACCGACAAATTGATTTCGGTTACGGTTTATGTCTTTTTTTCCCTCTTTGCCTTTATTTGTGTATATCCGTTTTACTCGATCATTATCAATACCATAAGCGCCAACGATCTCAGCGCAAAAGGTAAAATTGTGTTCTGGCCTAAAGGGATACATTTCCAGAATTATATTGACGTATTTAAAATACCGGGACTATGGAATGCATTTGTTGTTTCTTTGGGGAGAACGGTAATAGGCACCATTCTGACGGTCGGAGCCTCGGCCTTTTTGGGATTTATGTTTGCCCAGGAAGATATGTGGGGGAAAAAATTCTGGTACCGGTTTACCATTATTACGATGTTTTTTAATGCCGGTATCATCCCCTGGTATTTGACCATGAGATCCTTGCATCTGACCAACAATTTCCTTGCCTATATCCTGCCATCCATCGTAGCTCCATTTTTCATCATTCTTGTCAAAACGTTCGTGGAATCCATGCCGAAAGAATTACAGCAGGCAGCCAGCATTGACGGTGCCGGGATTATAACGATCTTTTACAAGGTTATCTTGCCCATCAGCAAACCGATATTAGCTACAGTCGCCATATTTTCGGCAGTAAATCAGTGGAATTCCTTTCAGGACACGCTTTTGCTCGTTACAGACAGTAAATTGTACAGTTTGCAATTTATTCTGTATAACTACATCAACCAGGCCAGCTCCTTATCCACCATGGTCAATTTGCAGAATGCCGGATCAACCGCCATGGCCAGTCTGTCCACCAAGCAAACCACCACATCCATTCGTATGACAGTAACTATTATCGTTGTCGCGCCTATTTTACTTGTCTATCCGATATTCCAAAGGTTCTTTGTGAAAGGAATTATAATTGGTGCAGTCAAAGGCTGATTTGAACGATTATGATTAATCAATCATTTGGGGGGCTGTAAATGAATAAACAAAGTAAGCTGGCAAGAAAATCTTTGCTGTTCATCGGCACTACGCTTCTTCTGGGAACGACGGTACTCAGTGGATGCAGCGGGAATTCCAACAATGCAGATACAGCAACAGCAACAGCAACAGCCACCGATTCATCCGATCCGGGTACAGGAATCGATCACAGCAAACCACTAACCATTACCGTATTTAACAACGCAGCCAATTACCAGGGAGAACAGACCGGATGGTACGGAAAGCTGATTAAGGATAAGTTCAATATCACCTTAAATATTCTAGCTCCTCAGGTGGCCGGCGATCAGCTATACAAGACAAGGTCGGCATCGGGAGATCTGGGTGACCTCCTGATCATTGATAACAGTCAGATGGAGGAATTAATCCCGGCGGGGATGATCATGGATATCACGGATAAGATCAAGAATACAGAGTATCTTTCCAAATACGTGGATGATCACTTTAAGCCCTTTAATGCTGCATTCGAAGATATAAATCCTGAAGGTAAGATTTATGGCTTGCCGACTTTTGTATCGGACACTTCCCCAACGACATTCTCGGAAGAAATCCCTTACTCCAGTCCGATTATGCCTTGGGATTATTACAAGGGAATCGGGTCTCCTAAGCTGGGCAATCTGACTGATCTGCTGAATGCACTGAAGCAGATGCAGGAGAAATATCCTAAGACACCGGACGGGAAAACGATCGTTCCGATCACCCTTTGGAAGGACTGGGACAATGGAAGTATGGAAAATGTCCGTTGGTTAGGCAACTGGTATGGCTATGAGCAGCCGGATGGAACCTCGACCATTCAGTTGAATGCCAAAGGCGATATCGTTCCGCTCGTTGACGATAACAGTATGTATAAGAAAATCCTTCAATTTTATTTTGACGCCAACCAAATGGGGCTGGTCGACCCCGACTCGCCATCCCAGGATTGGAACAAAGTCTCTGAAAAGCTGACCAATAAACAGGTTCTTCTCTTATGGTATTCCTGGCAAAGAGGCTTCTACAACACCATTGAAAGAGGCACTAAAGGCGACGGTAATGTTGCCATTCCAATATCGGATACCCACCTTATCCAGAATAGCGATGCCTACTTCGGAAACGGTAGAGTATTTGCTGTTGGTTCCAAAGCGAAAGAACCTGAAAGAATCATTGAATTCATGGATTGGCTGGTATCTCCTGAAGGTCTTCGCTACTATACCAATGGATTCGAAGGCTTCAATTATGAAAAAACAGCTGAAGGCAAGTTTAAGCTGACTGAAGTAGGACAAACCGCGTTCCAAGAAAACACCCCCGTTCCTGATGAGCACGGAGGCGGAGGATATCAAGACGGACAGAGCAAGGTCAACACTATGATTATGAGCGATTTTGTAGTAGATCCGGAAACAGGCGAATTCTACAACAACACTTACTGGAGTTCAACCATAGAGGCGAATAAGACGGCTCTCACTACGGACTGGCAGAAAACTTATAATGCCACCAATCCGACAGATTACTATCAGAAGAACAATATGATCGATATCGTACCAAATATCAATACAAGTCTCGGGTCGGATTCGTCGGACATTAAGAATAAACGAAGCCAGACCTCGGATTATGTTAAGAATACCTCATGGAAAATGATATTTGCCAAGAATCAAGCAGAATTCGATCAGCTCTGGAACAAGTTAAAGAGTGATGTGGTCGGTCTTGGTTGGAATGATGTAATTGCCGTAGATACGGGAAGAGCTCAAAAAATCGTTAAACTGCGTGAGGCTGCAGTGGCCAGCAAATAAATCTAGGTTACACATCAAAGATAAGGGACGTTCCAAACAGCCATATCAGGTCTGTTTGGAACGTCCCTTTTGTCTTATATGGCTGCAAGCAGCGAATATCCCTGTATGCAGCGAGCTAAAAAATAAGCTTGGAGAACTGATATAAGCCGTTTTTCCAGACCGGCCAATCATGGTCGCCGTTTTCCTCTACCCAGATATGCGGTACGGAATGTTGTGACAAATAGGCATGCGTCCGGTCGCTGACATTCTTGAGACTGTCCAGATCACCACACGATAGCCAGAGCAGACTAAGCCCTTCTGCAGTCTTCTGCGGTTCCGGGATCAACAGCTCGGGTAGCTTCGTATTGGGAGCCGGGGAGAATGCCCCGATCCAGGCGAAGCGGTCCAGATTGTTCAGACCAATATTAAGGGATTGTCCTCCGCCCATGGATAATCCAGCAATGGCGCGATGCATCCGGTCTGTGAGGACCGAATAATTTGCTTCGATATAAGGGATAAGATCATGAAGTAAATCCGACTCAAATGTTTCAAACGCCTGTACCTTGTCCGGAGCAAAAATATCTCCTTCTGCCCGGTCGTTCAGCATTGCCCGGCCGTTGGGAAGAACGACGATCATGGGCTTCAGCATTTGATCGGCATACAAATTATCCAGAATGATCTGTGGCTTGCCGTGAGTGTACCACTCCGACTCATCTCCACCAATCCCGTGCAGCAGATATAAAACGCTGTATTCCTGCCCAGCGGAATAACCGGGCGGCGTATATACCCTTGCCTTCCGAATGTTACCTAGCGTCGTGGAGGGATACTCTATGGTATGGATCTCCCCCCGCGCAATGCCTTCCCTCTCCTTGTCATAACCGGACGGTGCCATTTGCATCTTATACTTCTGCTGACTCTCGTTCATTGTCGCTCATTCCTCTCTTATCTATGAATAGACAGCTGCTTGAAATATTGCTCGACAAGAAATTGCATTATTTCACCCGGAGGCTCCTCCACAAATTCCGACTTATTGGCAAAAACCATGCCGTAAGGCGCTTCCTGCGTACATGGTTTCCAGAGAGGCATATCTTCACCGGTAGAATCTTTGCCATTCGGATTACCTGTGCCAATGAAATAGGAAAGATAATTGCACATTTGGCGAGCTAGATCATAATGCTTGCCCACAAAAGGCCGCCAGCATTTGGCCAGCGTCTCGAAATGAAACCAGAGATCCACCGAATGAAAGGTTCCAGGATTATCCCAGCCCGGAATCTCGGCATCAAAACTGTAATAATACATCGGGACGCTGCTGTCGGAATCGCTGTTTGCCTTAACGGCAACACGGGCTGCATATTCAATATTGTTCACGGAAGCCATACGGATCATTTCCTCCAGATTTCCTGAATCAACGGCGCATAGCTTAAGGTACTCTTCCGCTTCCCCGCCGAACAATTCAACAGCCGTTGCTTTGAATTCATCCACACTACTGGCGTTAGGAACACTGAAAAATTCGGACGCGGTATTTCCCAGCATGACTGGCACCTTATGATGCTGTCCTTGCAAAAAAAGGTTGTATGGATTGCCGATACAGTACTTCTGATCCATGACCGTTCCCCAGAACTTCCCGTATTCAAGCATTTTATCGCGGAGATATATTGCATCCAGCTCACGTGCCTCTTGCAAAGTCGACACTCCCAGATATATAAAGAAGGCTACCCCCTCCTCCTCCGCCTCTTTCAAGGTCCGATTATGCGGGGGGACCGGGCTGTTCGGGTATAGCTGAGTAAAGATCCCGCTCATAATGACGGCTCGCTGAAACAATCCATCATTCTGCGGTGAGGTCAGCTGGCTAAGTACACTTCCGCCGCCGGCCGATTGCCCTCCAATTGTAATTTGGTCAGGGTCTCCGCCAAATGCAGCAATATTGCGTTTCACCCACTGCGTACCTGCCTGCTGATCCAGATGTCCGAAATTCGCGGGAGCATGTGGCGACTCCGCAGTAATCTCGGGATGGCTCAGAAAGCCAAACACGTTCAGGCGGTAGTTCACGGTTACAACGACAATCCCCCGGCGGGCAATGCGTTCGCCGTCAAACTCCATTTCGGCCGTATGGCCGACCTGAAGTCCTCCGCCAAAATACCATACAAAAACGGGAAGCTTCTCATCGGTGCTGACAGCCGGTGTCCAGACATTCAGGTAAAGACAGTCCTCATCCATCGGAAGATCCGGATCGACCGCCCACTCGCGGCTATAAATATTATTCACATCTATGACGGTTGGGACCTGCATCGAAATAGGGGCAAAGTCATATGCTTTCAATTTTCCTTCCCAATCTCGCACAGGCTGGGGAGCACGCCAACGGTTCTCCCCCACAGGCGGAGCTGCGAACGGAATTCCCTTGAAGCTGGTAATACGAGGGTCAGCTGCCGGCAGTCCTTGAACAATACCATTTTCAACATGCACTACTCTTAACATCCCTTTACTCCCCCTATATAAAAGAGCTTACTTTTTTAATAGAAATGTCATTGAATTTCTTCCATTTCTTGAAATTTCCGAACTTCATTAGGACAAGGGGTCTATTGAACATTCTAAGTGTTTACATCATATTTATCCCTTTGATGTGAATATATAGGAGCACCCAGCTTGTCCTGTGAACGAAATGGGCGCAAGACCAGGAGCCTCTAAGCTGCAAGGACCAGAAACTGTGCAAGTCACTACCGTTTCACTAACAAGCCCCTCTGTCCAGGTAAAATCGAGGGTATATCCCCCCCTTGCCCTTAGACCCTTGACGCTTCCCTCGCTCCAGCTTTGCGGCAAAGCGGGCAACAGCATAATCTTTTCGGCGTGGCTCTGTAGCAGCATCTCGGCAATCCCCGCCGTTCCTCCAAAATTGCCATCTATCTGAAACGGAGGGTGGTTATCAAACAGATTAGGCAGCGTTGAATAATGTAAAAGAGCCCGGACGTTTGCGTAGGCCTTGCCGGCATCCTTCAATCTGGCCCAAAAATTTATAATCCAGGCCCGGCTCCAGCCGGTGTGACCGCCACCGTTTGCTAGCCTGCGTTCCAACGTCGTCCGGGCCGCCTCAGCCAGTTCCGGCGTATGCTCCAGGCTGAAGGCGTCACCGGGATATAGTGCAAAAAGATGGGAAATGTGGCGATGCCCCGGCTCCACCTCTTCATAATCCTCCATCCACTCCTGGATCTGTCCATACTTTCCGATTTGCGGTTTGGGAAGCCGCTTCAGAGCGGCAGAGAGCTCTTCGCGGAACACCTCATCCACTCCGATAATCTCCGCACTGAGGATACAGGCACCAAACAGTGCTTCTATAATTTGAAAATCCATCGAAGCTCCTGCGCAGAGTACTCCTGACTCACCGTTCGGTAGCTTATAGGTATTCTCAGGGGAGACGGAAGGGCAGGTGATCAGCCGGCCTTCGACGTCTTCCACTAAATAATCAAGTAGAAACTGTGCCGCTTCCTTCATCGTCCCATACGCCTGCGCCAGGAAATAACGGTCCTGACTAAAACGGTAATGCTCCCAGAAATGCAGGCACAGCCAGGCCGCACCAAGCGGCCAAAAGGAAGCCGGCAAGTAGGTGTCCTGCGGCGCCGTATCAGCCCATATATCCGTATTGTGATGCGCCGTGAACCCCCGGCAACCGTACATGACTCTGGCCGTGACCCTCCCCGGTTCCCTCATCCGCTCAACCAGATCAAACAAAGGCTCATGGCATTCAGCCAGATTGCAGATTTCTACAGGCCAATAATTCATTTGCGCATTGATATTGATCGTGAACTTACTATCCCATGCCGGAGTGAAGCTGTCATTCCAGATCCCCTGTAGATTTGCTGGCAAGGAGCCTTGACGGCTGGAAGAGATCAGCAGATAGCGGCCATACTGAAAATAGGTCACAATCAGACCATTATCCTCCTCCCCCTTCTGAAACCGCCTCAGCCGCTCGTCGGTCGGTAGTCCACTCTGGTGCAGGTTCTCCGTCAGCATCAGCTTAACCCGTCCATACAGCCCGCGGTAATCTGCGATATGCCGGGCCAACAGCTCTTCATAAGGAACCTGACTCAGTTCTACCAGCCATCTTTTAGCATAAAGTTCCGGATCGGAATATCGAAACGAGGTCCCTGCAGCAAGCAGCAGCGTAACCGAGCTTGCCCCATCCACAAGCAAATACTCGCCGACGGTGCGGCAAAGACCGTCTTCTGTGACTGCCTTCAGAACAGCGGTAAAGGAGCTGCCCCCTTTGCCGCCGCAATCCCCATTCATAACCAGACCGCTATTTTGCCATTTTTTTGTCTTCTCCAGATATCTCCAGTTGTGGCGGGTAAATCTTGCCTTTAAGGACAGTCCATCCTTATTGTCGGTGGAAATTCTTATGACAATGGCCTGATCCGGATAGCTAGCAAACATTTCACGGGTATAACCCACCTCTCCGATTCGGTACTTCATTCGAAAAATACCTTGCTCCAAATCCAGCTCTCTCCTGTATTCTTCGGTAGACTGATCGTGGCCGCCAAAGGATAGCTGCAAATCACCCAGCGGCAAATAGTGCCGCTGCGCTTCAGGCAGTCCCGCCATCGACATCGCCGCCAGTTCTTCTGCCTCCCGCAGCCTTCCCTCCATAATCAGCTTGCGAATCTCGGGCAAATGAGGCAGCGCGTCCTCGTTATTACGGTCACGCGGACCGCCGTACCACACGGAATCCTCATTTAGCTGCAATTTTTCTTCGGCCGTACCGCCAAAAATCATGGCACCGAGCCGTCCGTTTCCTATCGGCAAAGCCTCGTTCCACTCTCCGGCAGGTTGGCTGTACCACAATCGCTGACTGCACTCCGTGTCTATCATAATTGGCATACTCCTTTAAACTTCTACTTTGAAACCAACGATAAATCGGGATTAACCCAGATCTGTCAGCACCTTGATCAAATCCGCCGTATGTTATTCCAAAGTAAATGAAGCCAGACTAACGCCACCATTACCGGTATATGTAAAATACAATGCTTGTACACCATCCGGAATAGCCACATCAGTAGCGTATTCCTTCCAAACATTTGTAAAGCCTACCGGGATCCGTCCGAGAGCCGGACCGTCCCACGACGTTTTGACTTCAAACGCACCCTGGCCATATCCGCGCACCTTGATTTTCACTCTGGTGACTCCCTCACACGCGAAATATTTAAAACCGGCGGTAGCTGAATCCGTCATATTGGCGATATAACCGATCTCCTCGTCGCCATCCCTGCCGTCTTGGGTAATCTTCGGGAACCGGCTGTCCATCCATGCTCCGATACGACCGAAGCCTCCGGTATACATTTCCTCATCTTTGCAGAACAAATGACAGGCCAGGTATGTCGGATATTCCCCCCGGCCTTCAAGTGGCCCTCCGTTTGAACCGCAGGATGTGATCTCCACCTGGGGAATGGTGCCATCCTCGCGGAAATCTATCCTTTCGATACAGCCCTGCCGGCAGAATGCCGTTCCATTGGTATGCCGGTGATAAAAAACATACCATTCTCCATTGATCTCCACGATGCTGCCATGGTTATTGCCCCCATAATACATTGGCTGGTCCGCCAGCTTATATGTATCGATATGAAGATCACAATTGCTTACAATGACTCCCTGGTATGTGAAGTCTTTGGTCGGATACTGGCTGGTCGCATAGCACAGCTCATGCATCGAGATCGAGGAATAGATAAGGTAATAAGTATCTCCCCTTTTGCGGATGGAAGGAGCCTCAAAAAACTCATAACCTTCGAATCCGCTCCCTTCGCTGTATGGCTGGCTCGGTGCAACAAATACAGGCTCTTCGATAATCGTGAGCATATCCGGACCAAGCACCGTTACCATTGCGCCGTGTCTGGATTTATCCCCAGAGGCACAGAATCCGGTGTACAGGTAGGTGTTCTCTCCTTCGGTCAGCACGCCTGGGTCAAACTGCGGTTCGTCATCTTCTCTTTCCCCTAAGCGTGTTCCATCGGCATATTTTACATAACCGTAGAACTCATACTTACCGCCTGGAGAATCGCAGACAGCCACCGATACTACGGGAACCTTGTCAAGTACATAGTAGAGATAGTACCGCCCGTCCGGTCCAACGGTAACATCGGGAGCATACAGACACATGCTTCCTTCACGGTTAAGCGGATCATCTGTTGTCTGATAGATTACACCCTCATACCGCCAATCGCCCAGATTGTCCTCCGGCGCAGACCAGCAAGCATAGTCATTCAAGCAAAAAGCGTGTCCATTAAAACGGTCATGCGATCCATACACATAAACTCTTCCTTCGAAAACATACGGCTCACCATCAGGGATATATTCCCAAGACGGGAGGTACGGATTTAACCCTTGTTTTTTTGCCATCATATTTCACCCTTGTCGTTTATTAGTTTTATCTGTTTATGCAAGCACAACCACTTGCGTGGAGAACGAAAAATCATGCATGACTTACCTTGCCTTGTAAGACAGTGGATCTGACAGAATAGACTGATATGGATTTAACCGCTTTCAATATGAAATTCGTTATTAGTTTAGATTATCAGTCTCATATGATTGTGCGCTCTATTCTTAAAACATCACTCTTACACAGTCTGTCCTTACAGTATAGAGAAGCGGTCTAACCGAAGTCCATGACATATAGCCACTTAACATTGATCTTTCCTAAGATTATAGCTGATGTTCCGTAATCCAAGTGAATGTGAGAAGAGGCTGGCACAGAACCGCTCAACTATTCCGAGCAGGTGAGAATCATTTTTCGCACCTGTGTGCATAAGGGGAAGACGGACGAGAGCATCGACATTCATATGAGTAAAATCATTTTAAAAAATAGCAAAAAGACCTCCTTGGGTTCCCAAGAAGGTCGATGAAACAACTTTAGATTTTAACGCCACTTAAACTGCCGCCTGCAACAAACAATCGTTCAATATGCTTTTGAACCTCTGGATCCGGAACTAAAGGTGGAGCTTGGTGAGGTTTTACACGCGCATCAATCATCACGTTGTCACATGACCAATGCTTATACTCCGTAGAACTGTTCACCCCATAAATATCATGAGAAGGATTACTCCGTGTGAACGTCGCCCAGAGGAAATTCTCGATTTTTTCACTTAAGAACTCGCTATCATCACATACAATAATCATCGGACAAGATGGGAGTGCTCCCTGTTCTTGAATCGCTTCGCTAAGCTTGTTCATTTCCTGCGCTGCTTCAGCGTAAGTAGTGAATTTAGAGCCTCGAAGCGCCACTAGACCCGGCATCACCATCTTTGCATGTCCAAATCCCTGTAGTTCTTCAAGTATGCCAGGAACCTCTGTACATAGCTCTCTTTTCTTCTCCCCAACCGCAGCGAAAATCACCTTACTTCCGCTGTTTAGTCCTGTACCGGAATAATCCAGGGTATCAATCGTTGTATTCGTATAGAAATGAATATCTCTGCGAAGATTAATGCGCTCTAAAATATACGTCAAGAAATCCTCAACATTATGTGTGCTGATAGGTTGTTTCTCTTCGGCTGTAATAAACAAGAATTTAGCTAAACTAAGCTGACCTGTGCCTAATATCCGATTCGCGATCGTAAGAATCTCCGCTGGCTGCTTCACTTGTTGATAAGGTGTATAACGTTCACTACCAATCGCAAATAGAAGAGGATGCACCCCTGCAGCATCGACTGCGTGAACTTCTTTAACGCCAGGGATTTCTTGGCGAATTGCTCCACCCGTTAGTTCATGGATTAACTCACCAAATGCAGTATCCTCTTGTGGCGGTCTACCGACAACCGTAAAGGGGAAGATGGCATTCTTTTTAGCGTACACTTTATGTACTTTCATAACTGGAAAAGGATGCACCAAGCTGTAATAGCCTAAATGATCGCCAAAAGGTCCTTCCGGCTTCGTCTCACCAGGATGGATTTCCCCTGTGATCACAAAATCTGCATCATTACTAATGCAATATCCATCTACATAGCTATAGCTAAAATGACGTCCCGAAAGTAAACCGGCAACGATCATCTCACTCATCCCCTCTGGCAAAGGCATTACAGCCGATAACGTATGAGCTGGAGGTCCGCCGATAAAACAGCTCACTTTAAGCGGTTCTCCTTTTCGATTAGCTCTTTCTTGATGCACGCCGATACCGCGGTGAATTTGATAATGAATGCCAACCTCTTTATTGAGTTCATAATCATTACCATTCAATTGAACACGGTACATCCCCAGATTGGAGTTCATAATGCCCGGCTTGTCTGGATCTTCGGAATATACCTGCGGCAAGGTAACAAAAGCGCCGCCATCCTCCGGCCAATGTGTGATCAGCGGAAGATCAGAAATGCTAATTTCCTCAAAACCACTTGGCAGACCCCCTGGCTTTTTAATAGGCAATGCTTTTCTGGCGGATAATCCTGTCCCTACATATTTAAAAGGATTCTTAAGTGCTTTCATAGGATCGTTACGAAGTGCAATTACGTTATGTGTGGAGTTCCAAGTACGCCGAAAAATAAACTTACTGCGCTCAATCGTTCCAAAGAGGTTAGATACGGCACGAAATTTCGAACCTTTTACATTTTCAAATAATAATGCAGGCCCACCGGCTTCATAGACCTTCAGGTGAATTGCGGCCATCTCCAGATAGGGGTCCACTTCTTCACGAATACGAATCAAATGTCCATGCTTTTCTAAATCATTAACACACTCTTCTAAATTACTGTATTTCATTTCATTACTCCGATCTCTAGAAGGTTATTACAAGATTTCTTGGATGCTTCAATTATACCCTGTAACTTATTAAAATAAAGCGAATAAAGCGATTCCCTATGTACTAGGACACCCTGCTGTTATCTTGTATGCTCAGGTTTGGGTTCATCTCGCAAAATATTTCTAGCAGGGATTCCTACTGCCGAAGCATTATCCGGCACATCCTTAACCACGACAGACATAGCACCGATATTAACATCATTCCCCAGCGTAATCGGACCTAGAATTTTAGAGCCTACTCCAATAAACGCTCTGTCTCCAATCACTGGCTCGCCTAAGTTATTTCTCCCTCCAATGGTCACTTGATGAAAAATAGTAGCGCAATTGCCAATCACCGCTTTAGGACTAATGATAATGCCATTTAACCCATGCGGTAAATGAAGCGCATCACCAATTTGAGCCTCCGCATGAAGCTCTCCATTAGCAATAATTCGAACAAACAGCACATCCATAATTCGATATAGGAGCCACAAAGGTTTGCGGATCAGGCTACCTTTCACCCGATAATACACCCAATTTCCAAAACGATAAGTAAACAAAGCCATAATCGTTTGTGGATTTTTTAGATTTGCTTTCCAGTCCGTTTTGAATGATTTCATCATTGTATCGTCCTCCTATTCGGGGCAAGATATGAACTATATTCTCGTGAAATGAAAGCATTAGTGTGGCAAGCATAAACGCCTTCGGCGTCCTTAAAGGACGGTAAGCGTTTAAGCGAGAAATAGAAGGATGATGTATAGCGTGAAGCTTATACTTTCTTATATTTTGAAAAAATATTCTGGGAGGATCGCAGGATGGAGAGTCATTCGGGTGATTGTGCTTTCACCAGTGTATGTTAGATTCTGAGATTCATCAAGAAGTGGACAGTTCCCCCTATATAAACATCAACCGATTACAAGCCTTCCTAAACAACAACACGCGCCGAAGTATTATCGGCGCGCGCTGAATGCTATCTTTTCTATTAAATAAGATCCAGAACAATCACGTTCACAGAATGTGCAGCTAGATTTACAATTGCAGTGTCTTTATCAAACCTGATTTCCGTTTCAACTGGAGTAACCTTCTCATCATTCTTTCTGTTCACATTAGGTGTGTGAACTAGCGAAGCGTCGCCCGTTAAAGTAATCCATTTACCGGTAGTAGCTACGTTTAAGCCTTTCAGATCAAGCTTCGTTGCTTTCACTACACGATCCGCATTCACAAGCTTCACATAGAGATGCTTATCATCTTTAGTAACGGAATTGTATACTTCTCTGTTATACGCTTCGAGCTTATAATCAAGCACTTTGCTTGTTGTCTTGCCATCTGTGTAAGAGCAAATCAAATGCTTGCCATCTGCTCCACCATAATTAACAGTGATGGTATATTCCGAATGATCCGCTAGCTCTTCATAGCAACTAGCTCTTAGGTTACCCGCTGCTGTACTAGAGGAATAATCGCCGAGAGTATAAGCCTCAATCCCTTGCTTGTACACCTTGACTCCTGTAGCATCGCCATTATAGCCAATCGCATATTCGATAACATCTTTATTTTCCGGTGAAATGTCTGTCAGACCTGCACCTACATAGAAGCCATCTTCGCCGGAAGCTTTTTCAAGAACGACCTCTACTTTATAATTAGTCCACGCGTCATTGAGAATATACAATCCATTCAGCCCGCTGTTCTGTGCCTTCAAGACTAGACCTTTGGAAGGATCAATCGTATACCCGGCAGAACCAGGAATGACTTTCCAAGCTTCATGCAGCGGCTGTGTAAAATCTTGCTCTAACATAACGCTGCCATCCGTATTCGAAGTAACCTTCACCCGCTTCACAACTACAGATGCTTTTCCGGCAGCCACTTCAATTCCACCGTGAGGAATAAGGTCTACCTTTTCCCCGTTGCGATAGGTCGAGAACGATGTGCCAACCACTTTGGTGCCGAGATATTTAGCATACAGCTGTTGAACATAGTAGTTCGGCGTGTACCATACAGTTTCATCATCGAACCAAATGCAATCTGGTGTCCATCTATAAGTGCCATCTGTCAGTACCTTATTGAACAAAGGTGCCGTTGCAGCCAGTCTAATCACATCAGAGTTATTCTCGAAGCTGGCCATGATCGCCGCCTCAGCAATTGCTCCTGCCAATGTATTTTTATCTGTCGAAGCATATTCACCCACAAAAACCTTCGAAGTTTCAGCCTCGTCCAAGCTGCCGTCTTCTTTATAAGCTCTGTAATAATAATTGTACCGATCCGCATTCTCTAATAAATACTCGTTGGAACGGTAGTAATGCTCGTCCGCAATCGTATCCATGTAGTTTTTTTGTTTCTCATACCAGGTAACCGTCTCTTCAATACTCGATGTTCCATCCGTGAAGCTGATCTGTTCCGAGCCTTGTAGATTTCCGCTTAGGAATTTCCAACCTTGTTGATAGGCATCATCATCTGCTTGTGCTCCAACCGTAGAAAGAATGGTCAGTTCATGATCAGGGTAGTTTTTCACCATATATTCATCAATTGTTGTTTTAAAATACTCGAAGTTGGCAAAAAACTCTGTGCCCCAGTTTTCATTCCCCACACCCAAGTAACGCAGGTCAAACGCTGCTTCATGGCCCATCTTTTTACGCAAAGCGGCCCACTCGTTATTGTCAAAATCCATGCTAATCGCGAAATCAATCAGATCCGTAAAGTTCTTCACATAATAATCTCTTAACCCACCGCCAGCTGGATTCGCATAATCCGAACGAGCTTGACACAGCACGCCGCAGGCCATAACCGGAAGTGGTGTTGCATTCAAATCTTCGGCTAATTGAAAATATTCCATGTATCCAAGGCCCATAGTCATCATGTAGCCCCATACATTATAGTTCTCTTTGCGAAGCTCAATATCGTTGACAGACTCTTTCCAATCGTACACATTCTCCCAAATGTGAGAGCCTTCAGAAATACAGCCCCCCGGGAAACGCAAGAATGTTGGATGAAGATCGACGAGTGCATTCACTAAGTCTTTTCGCAATCTATAGTTGGAATTTCCTTTATAGTTAGCATAAGCTGTTGCAGAGCGTTCTTCTTCCCCAGCACCCCAAACATCTTCCGGCATTAAGGAGACCATATCAATGGAAATCTCACCGTTAAAGGTTAAAGCAAGCTGACCAAGTACAGTTTCAGATCCTGTTAATACAAGCTTAGACTCTACACCATACTTCTTCCAGTTACCGTCACCGTTCACCTCAACTACCGTTGTATCACTAATGGCTTTACCATCTTTGTCGAGCAATTGCAGGGTGATTGTTCCCGCTGCCTCTGCCTTCGCCCAAATCGTGAAGTTATACTTAGCATCCTTCTTAATAAACATCGAGCAGTGCTGATTGGAATCCGCAAACCCTCTATTATTAATAGTGGCGCCATCCGCCACTGTCACATAATGGGCGTTCATATCTTTATCTTCGATTCCGAAGAAATCGTTTAATCCACCTTTATTGTGAACCGTCATTTTGTCCGTGTCACCAGACCATGCATGCAGAGGTGTATAATTTCTTCCCGTTGAAGTCCCGTGCACACCACATACATGCGAATAGCTGTCAAAAGCAAATGACTCAAAGGAACGATTCTGCACTAACTCTGCATAAATTCCACCATCTGCCGCATTATTAATATCCTCATAGAAAAGGCCATACAGAACTTCGCTAACATCCAAAATCTCATGGTTTCCATCGATTGTTAAGGTGTAAGGTGGCAAACCTTCTGGAAGTACAGACACAGTGAAGCTCTTTTCTACTGTACTATTACCTTTTTTCAAAACCGCTGTTAGCGTTACACCTTTAGCAGAATGGACGGTTTTATTCACAACTCCCGCATTAGAAATAATTGCTGAGTCACTGGATACCCAGGACACGTCAACTTTTCCACCCATGAGCGAATCTGGTAATTCGATATCTTTGGTGATGATTGAACTAGTGAAGGTTAAATATTTATCTTTTGCGAGCTTAACGATCTCTTCATCTGTCAAAGATTCACACATAATCTCAATGATTTCGTCCTGCGTTAATCCCGCTTTATATACACGGAAGTCCGAGAGAGAGCCGCCAAAATCTACATCTGCAGCGAACTGGGACTTGCCGATCGTATTGTTACTATAATTTACTTGGTCCTCAAATGTAGCAAACCACGCACGTAACTTAGCATATGTACCGCTAGAAGTCTGACTGATCATTCCATCTGCAACGATCTCACCATTGACATAAATTACGGGTCCCGCACTGCTAAGTGTTCCACCTTTTGTTCCTGTTACTGTAAACCCGACATGCACCCATTCACCAGCAGCAAAGGATCTCCCAGGATCTGCGACTAAATCTTCTCCTGCAAAGCAAGTTCCCCGGAAATTTCTCGTTAAAAAAATATAGGGTCCTGTCTCACCTTTGCCGAAATCGAACAGTCTTTCCCATAAGCTCCCACCAGTACTTACATGCATCCAAGTCGAGACAGTAATACCCGTTTGGTCGCTGACTTCTTTAAGAAGATCATCCGGCAACGAAATATAGGATGTGCCATGTTCTCCACCCGCTAACGAAACAGCTCTTCTACCTGCTACAGTCTGAATGGTTGGCAGTTTAGTCCCTAAAGCGGTTCCATCATTCCCATTCCCGGAGCAATCCTGACCCACATGATCGGGGTTATCAAACTTATAATGCGCTATCAAGTTACCATGAATAGATTTATTACTGTTGTCATTGTTCATAGAAGATCAC